>JAGVCC010000382.1 GCA_020059395.1 Chitinophagales bacterium
CTGCACGGCATTTGGGACGAATGGTGAGGTGGGGGGCGAACAGCAGCCCTACAGTACTTTTTAGGGGTGAATGGAAGCCAGTTTTTCTTTGATTACTGAATTTAAACTTCGGGAAACAGGGATTTCATCTGGTAGTAAATCCAATATTAACCGGTAACCCTGCGCTGTTCCCGTTAATTTTTTAACCGCCGTTAAATTTACCAGCGCAGTTCGGTGGATGCGGAAAATTTGTGGGTATGAAATGGTATTCTCTTCCAATTTTTTTAGCGTCGTCCGCATAACAGCGGTGGCCAGCTTATTATCCTGAAGGAAAAAAATCTTTACATAGTTATCGGCAGAGGTTGCCGCAAGAAATGAGGCCGCAGTAATGGTAAGGTTATCTTTTTCGTTTTCGGCAACAATGGTTAACAAATCAGTAATAGCGCCCAATGGTTTTGGCTCGTTAACAGTTGTAAGCAGTTTTTCCACTGTGCTTAAATTTTCCTCAACTGCCGGAACAATGGTTTCATTAATAACCGCCGCTTCATTTTTATATTTTTTTAATAACCGTTGTTGGTTAAGAATGATGCTTACTGCAGCAGGTGCTATGCCAATAATGGATGTATAAAAAATCATTTGTATCCAGCTGCTCATAGAAAAGCGGCCACCTCCAAAAAGAACACCCGCCAGCATATTTACTGTGGCAATTGAAATAATGATGATAAAAGTCCAAACCAACTCCCGCCCAACAGTCCATTTTTCTTCTTTAAAAAAACGTGGAAATATTGGAAATAAAAGAAAAAAGTTAAGGGTTATTGTAAAAAAAGTAAGTGCACCTGCCACCGAGGCATTTGTAAAAAGAGCCTTGCTGCCCGGCATCTGCCCAAATGGGTTCAAAATAAAAATGAATAAAAACACCACTACCCCAAAAAGCAATGCCAATTTTAATTGGGCTGGTTTTCGTTCTTCTAAGGGGTAAGGTTTTTTAAACAGTTGGCTTATTCTTTTCATAAAAAATCAAAAATAAGGCTAAAGCACCTGCACCCGTTATACTTTCAATGAAAAATTCTGGCTTTCTGCTTTTTCATAATCAGTCAGTTATATTTTTTGATACTGTTTGTATAGTGGGGTTTAAAATTTGATACTAATTTGTCTGGTCTCAAATCATCATTTGCAGCGACTGCCGGACTGCCACACCCACATCTTTGTGGAAACTTTTAAAACAAAAAAATTTATGAAACATTTATTCATCTTTTTTATTACCGCAGTATTGGGCAGCTCCTGCGCCCTTACTTCCAACACAATTATTGACCCTAAAAAGGAATTTGAACTTGGCGATGGCACCCATGGAAATTTTAACGCTAAAGTAAAAAACGTTAGCCGGGCTACTATAGAGATTTACGAACAGGCCCTTGGAGATACGGTAAAAAAAGTAGCCACATTAACACCAGGCAAAACCATTTATGCCATGTTTGCTGCCAATACCAAAGCCATTTTTAAAAATATTACAGATAAACAGGCCTCCTTAGATTTAAAAGTAACCGGCGATACTGGCCTTAGCATGGGCGGGCCCAACTATTAATTACAACAATAAAAAAAGTAAAAATGAAACATTCAATCCGCCAGTTTTTATTTGGCACATCGCTACACAATAACATTACCCTAAATATAGGGTGGTTACTTTTTCGGTTGCACATTGGCTTTAGCCTGGCTATTGGCGCAGGCTTTCCTAAAATTAAAGACCTTGGAGCACCAGGCTGGTTTGCAGAGCAGGTGGCTGGCTTAGGGTTTACTTTTCCCTCACCGGCATTTTGGGCTACAATGGCCAGCTGGGGTGAGTTTGTGGGAGGCATTTGTATAGCACTGGGATTACTTACCCGTTTTAATGCGTTGCAACTGGCCTTTCAGTTTTTTGTTATTTCTTTTTTGTGGTACGAAAACCCGGAGCCAATAACCGGTATGTATTTTCAAAACACCTTATTTATGTGTTATGTATTGGCGGCATTTGCAGGCGGCGGCAAATACTCGGTTGACTACTTTATTTACAACCGTAAAAAAACTATTGCTGCTATGCCGGTAAAAACGGCAATTACAACTGCAATACTGTTGCTATGTATGCAAACTTTTGCGCAAAATGGGCCGTTAAATGGCTCGGGCAATATTGTAACTAAAACATTTGATTACAACAATTTTGATAAGTTGGAATTACTTGATTTAGCTGGTAATATTTCTGTAGAAATTGGCAAGCCGTTTTCTGTAAACATCAATATTGATGATAACCTGGCTCCATTGCTTGCAGTAAAACAAAACAATGGCGAGCTGCAGATAAAACTGGATGGCAATAATAATAACCGCCTGTATGTAGAAGCAACTAACATAAAAATTAATATTACCATGCCTGAAGCATCGGTAATACAACACCGCAGCAACAGCAGTTTAACGGTTAGCGGAGTTGCAGGCCGCTATTTCAGGATGAATAATGGTGGTAATGGCAATGTAATTATAAAAGGCAGTATAGATGAATTGGATATTGTGTGCAGGGGTAATGGCAGTGTACGTGCCGATGATTTGCTGGCAAAAACAATAAAAATAAAAAAGAGCGGTAATGGTAATGTTTTTATTAAAACAGATAACAGCTTTACTGCTAATGGCAGCGGCAATGGTGATGTAGTTAACAGGGGCAATGGTGTTGCAGCAGGCAATTCAAACATAAGCGGTAATGGCACAATTAAATACAGTAAAAGGCCACAACCTAAAATGGATGTTATAAAAAAAGTAACGGTAAAAATTATTAATGAAACGGTAGGCAAGGTTACTCTAACAGTTAAATACCCGGTTAAAGGTTCTTATGGTATTGATATAAAGCCCGGTGAAACTGTAAGTGAAATATTTCCGGCAGGTACCAAATTATTTAAAGCCGGTCAAGTATCTGCATTAAAAAAACCTATGTATGTTGTTATGGAAGACAGTGTTCAAACTTTTACAATAAAGCCATGAAATAAAGAAGCTGTTATTAAAAGTGCAGGTAATAATTACTCATTGCTTTATGGCATGTAATAACCACTACAAAACAAATCTGCCGCATGTTGTTTATGAAAACGTTAACAGACTTGTTTGCTTTTGAGACAGTTTCTTTTGACTTAAAACCATTGCTGTTTAGTAACTTTAGTTTACAAAACACAATAATGACAGGTCTTGAGCAACTGCTTACCCAACATCGGCATAGTTTTCATAAAGTGGTGCCCTTTACTGAAAGCGATATTATTACTCTTTTAGACTTAACTAAACACAACAATGCTTTAACCGAATTTATCTTTAACGATACTGAAGCATTTACCGATTACATTAAACAGCAGCTTTTAAAAAATAATTCACGCTATTTAATTGGAGGGTATAACGAACTGAGGGAAATGTACAAACGCAGTGCCCTGTTTAATTTTGAAAAAACACATTTAAGAACTGCGGATATACCTTTTGATAAAAATGCGGAACCCCGCCGCCTGCATTTGGGTATTGATATTTGGGGTGCTGCCGGTACTGAAGTATATGCGCCATTGGGCGGCATGGTACACAGCTTTGCCAATAACAATAATTATGGCGACTATGGTGTCACTATTATTTTGCAGCATCAAATAGATATGGTGCCGTTTCATACTTTGTACGGCCATCTTGCTTTAAAAGATATTGCAGCTTTAAGAGAAGGACAGGTAATTACCCGTGGGCATCCCTTTGCACACTTTGGTATACCGGCAGAAAATGGTAACTGGCCACCGCACTTGCATTTTCAAATTATTGAAGATATGGAGTTTAAAGAAGGCGATTACCCCGGTGTATGCAAAGCATCGGAAGCAGAAAAATATTTACACAATTGCCCCAATCCTGATTTAATTTTAAACATGATGCCACAGCTGCATGACTAAACTTATACTTGCAATAATTACGTTAACCACATTTGTTTTTTGTGGCTTTGCACAGCCGCTTACTGGTATATGGAGCGGTAAAATAAGCCGCAAAGGCGCAGGATATGGCGGTGTAGAAAGTTTGGAAATGCAGATTTTTCAAAACGGCAAACAATTGCGTGGTTCCACTTTTGCGTTTAAAGATACCAGCCGTTTTGTACTTTACGGTATGGTTGGCAGCAAGAACAGACGCAACCAAATAATTGAAATACAAGAAACAGATTATGGGTATTATTTACTGCCGCCAGATTATTGGCCCTGCCAAAAAGTATTTTATCTAAAATATTTTAAAATTGGTAAAACGCAGTACCTCTCAGGCACATGGTCAGGTGTTGGTAATGGTATAGATACCTCCTGTTTTCCTGGAGAAGAATTATTGGTAGTACTGCAAAAAATACGCAAACCAGAGTATCCAATAGAGCAGTTTGTGCAACGAAAATTCAGAAAACATATTCTGCGGCATATCATCCAGAAAGATACCATTGCCCCAGCCGAACAAGTAAAAGAAGACATAGAAGAGCCCGTTATAGTTACAAAAAATGACAGCATACCTGCCGAAAGAAAACTGGACATACAGGAAATTGTAAAACTGGCCGATACCACGGCAACCATTACGTTGTATGATAATGCTGTTATTGACGATGATACAGTATCGGTTTTTGTAGATAAAAAGCCGGTTTTATTGCACCAGCGCATTAGCGATAAACCATTAACCTTTTCCATAACCCTTAGCGAACCCGGCAAGCCGGTAGAAATAATTATGCAGGCGGAAAATCTGGGCAGTATTCCACCAAATACCGCCGTAATGATAATACAGGCAGGCAGAAAACGTTATGAAGTAAGGCTGAGTGCCGGGTTTGAAAAACATGCTGTGGTAATTGTTACCTATGGGCCTGATTAAGCGTAGGTAAACCACACGAACCTTTGCCGTTAAAAATTGTTTAATCACCTTTTAGGCACTATAAAAAATGTACCTTTGCCAGGTAATTTAAAACTATGGAAATAAAGCCTGGTTCGCTTCTAAGCAAAATAAATTCCCCCGAAGATTTAAAAAAAATAAGCAGGGAAGATTTATACAAAGTCAGCGATGAGCTGCGTCAGTACATTATTGATGTAGTAAGTGTGCATGGCGGCCACTTTGGCGCCAGCCTTGGCGTGGTGGAATTAAGCACTGCTTTGCATTACGTGTACGATACGCCATACGACCAACTGGTGTGGGATGTGGGCCATCAGGCTTATGGCCATAAAATTCTTACCGGCCGCAGAGATGTTTTTCCCACCAACAGAAAATACAAGGGCCTTAGTGGTTTCCCTAAGCGCAGCGAAAGTGAATACGACACATTTGGTGTAGGCCATTCCTCTACTTCAATTAGTGCCGCATTAGGTATGGCAATGGCTGCCAAATACAAAGGTGAAAAAAGAAAAAGCATTGCAGTAATTGGCGATGGTGCCATGACTGCAGGTTTACCATTTGAAGCAATGAACCACGCCGGTGTGGCCGATGCAGATGTGCTTATTATTTTAAACGATAACTGCATGAGCATTGACCCGAATGTGGGCGCATTGAAAGAATATTTAACCGACATCACCACTTCTCAAACCTACAATAAGGTAAAAGATGAAGTATGGAATTTGCTGGGTAAACTGCCAGTGGGTAAAACATTCAGCCGTAAAATGGCACATAAGTTAACCGAAGGAGTAAAGGGTATGGTTAGCGGCAGTGCTAATTTATTTGAATCACTAAAACTGCGTTACTTTGGCCCCATTGATGGGCACAATATTACAAAGCTGGTAGATACCCTGAACGATCTTAAAAACATTCCCGGTCCTAAAATTTTACATATACTTACAACAAAAGGCAAGGGGTACGATTTAGCAGAGAAAGACCAAACCCTTTGGCATGCACCGGGACTGTTTGATAAAGTAACTGGCGAAATACAAAAAAAGAAATTTGATATTCCGCAGCCCATGAAGTACCAGGATGTGTTTGGGCACACCATGGTTGAGCTGGCAGAAAATAATGAAAAAATATTTGGTATTACACCTGCCATGCCAAGCGGCTCCTCTTTAAAATACATGATGGAAAAAATGCCCCACCGTGCTTTTGATGTGGGTATTGCAGAGCAGCACGCCGTAACGCTAAGTGCCGGTATGGCCACACAGGGTATGAGGGTGTTCTGCAATATTTACTCAAGCTTTATGCAAAGGGCGTACGATATGGTGGTGCATGATGTAGCCATACAAAAACTGCCTGTTGTATTTTGTTTAGACAGGGCAGGGCTTGTTGGCGAAGATGGACCTACGCACCACGGCTGTTATGATATTGCGCACATGCGCTGCATACCCAATATGGTAGTGTGTGCACCAATGAATGAACGGGAGCTGCGTAACATGATGTATACTGCACAACTGGAAACTACCAATGTGCCGGTAAGCATACGTTACCCACGTGGCGAAGGCGTTATAGCCGATTTGCAAAAAGATAACATGGCCTCAGCATATCCGTTTGAAGAAATACAAATTGGTAAAGGCCGTAAAATAAAAGATGGCGACGAAGTGGCGATACTGACATTTGGCCACCCCGGTAATTTTGCCACTGCTGCTATACGTGATGTAAAAGCCGAAGGCATTAACCCGGCGCATTACGATATGCGTTTTGCAAAACCCATTGATGAAGCACTACTGCACGAAGTATTCAGCAAGTTCAATAAAATAATTACTGTAGAAGATGGAACAGTGGTGGGTGGCTTTGGCAGTGCAGTATTAGAATTTATGAGCGCCAATGGCTACAAAGCCGACGTAAAAATTTTGGGCATACCAGATGCGCTGGTGGAACACGGCAGCCCCAAACAATTGTACAGCGAAATTGGTATTGATGCCAATGGTATTGCAGAAGCCATTAGAGAAACAATAAAGATTGATGTTAGAGAGCTGGTGAAATAATTTTATACAGAGGTGACACCTTTTTAAAAGGTGTCACCTCTTAAACTCAATACAAAAAAATTTGGGGCTGTCAGCAATTAAATATTTATCAGCAGTTGTTCCGGCTAACCGCTGCAAGCTTCGTTTCACTTAGCTTTCCGCTGCTATCCGGCAGCTCTTCAAGAATAAAATTTCAATCAGCAATAACTTGAAACTGTATTTTATAAAAGTGACTTTTTTTGCAGGAGTTGCTTTTTTATTGCTAATCTTAATAATTATACCCAGTTCTTTTGTGTATGCTCAAACGAATATTCTAAATAGGTATATTTTTAAAATTGAGTATGAGAAGAAGCAAAATGGTAGAAAAATACTTTCAAAACGTGATAGCCTCTATATCAATTTCGACTACGGCTACCAAAATGACATTGTTGTAATAAAAGCAAGAAAACAGATTTTTAAGTCAGATACTTTAACTGCTGATAAATTTTACGGATATGCCGGCCAATTACGAATTGCTAAAAAAGATCTGCGGAAAAAAATTGACATTTATTTCAATGGCATCTTTCTAAAAAGAATAAAAGTAAATCAACGGTTTTCTTCAGTTCATCTGGAATTTAACAGGGAAGAGATGATATTCACCTGGCGCTATTTATTTTACAAGTTCTCATATCTTTAATTCCGTTGACCAATGCTTGCCTTTTAATCCATTCATGTCTTTTAATAAGCAATAATTTGAAACAGTATTTTATTATAGCAGCCTTTTTTGCAGGGGCTCCTTTTTTATTTTCTTGTTCACCGCAATCAAAAAGAATTGAAGGTGATTACGGAACAGAAATGGCTGCAAGTAAATATTTGCAAGTGGAGTTAAGCGGAAAAGTTCTTTTAAGAAGAACATATGCCAGCATTCAGAGTATTAGAGATGAAAAAGAAAGAGAAGCATATTTGGATAAACAGCAAGCCAGTAATCCAGAGTTATATAATGCTTTATGTATTAAAGACAGTATTTTAATAAAGCAATTTGCTGCTTTAGGTTTAATGAAAGACAATGGGTTTTTGATAAATAATTTTAAGCCGCAAACAACGGATACATGTAGCCTGTTAACAGAACTGGGGGAAAAATTGCAGTTTTATTTTTATAGTGATAGTGCAACTGGTAAAATATGGTTTAATATTTTTTATAAAAGCGACAGCTTACAAATAAATACAGATGCCACCACACTTCAAAAATTAGACTATGCTTTTTTGGATGTAATCCCCGGCGGCAACAAAGAGCTTGTTTTTTTAGATGATTACTATTTAATGAACGGCGATAATTTTGATTTTCTGGTGTTTGAAATTAAAACAAAATAAAAATGTAACTTTAGTAAATAGCATAAATCAACCCAAACCACAACGTTTAGTAATTGGCAAAGGCCAAATCAGTGGCTACATCTCCAGCTTCCTTTCCATTTTAGCATTGGTAAGTATTTTGTGTTTTGTTTTTCCTAAAAAATTAACAACACCGGAATTTAGAGAAATATATACGGCAACAGCAATGACAATATTGGTAAAAGCAGTTATTATATTGGCTTTTGGTTTTGCTTTAGTAAGTTTTGTACTTAGCAAAAAATTGGCCTGGGCACTGCCGGGGGCAGCCATTGCAGGCCTGGCCATTTTACTGGGGGCTTTAAATGTACAGGGCACCGCCGTTCAAAAATCTGATTGGTATTTTGGATTAGACTGGATGCTGCTGGATTTATTATTGATGACGGTGATTTTTATACCTATTGAATTATTCTTTCCTAAAAATGCAAACCAAACAAAATTTCACGAAGAGTGGCGTACCGATTTAATCTATTTTGTAATCAGCCATTTATTCATTCAGTTTTTTGGCATCATCACACAAAAACCTGCAGTACTATTTTTCGGTTGGATAGGGTTAGATAAAGTACACAGCTGGATACAGCAATTACCCTTTTTTGCAGCTTTACTCATTGCCTTTTTTACTACTGATTTTTTTCAATATTGGGCACACCGCATTTTTCATAATCATGTGTATTTATGGCGTTTTCATTCGGTGCATCATTCAACCCAGCATATGGATTGGCTGGCGGGCAGCCGCACACATTTTATCGATATTTTTTTTACACGGGCTATGACGTTTATTCCTTTGTATGTACTCGGTTTTGCACCA
>JAGVCC010000337.1 GCA_020059395.1 Chitinophagales bacterium
AAAGAAAAAATAAAAGGCAGCATTGCAGATATAAAGTCGCTGGAGCTGAGCGGCGCAGCAGTACAAAATATTCACTTTAACAGTAAAGAACGCCGCAATGCAGCATCGGTACACTTAATGTATCCTTTGCCCGATACCACCAATGCCATTTTATTTTACAATGAAGTAACAGTGCCTTTAAATATGGATGTGCCACACAGCTATTACATGGCCTGCGGTTTTAACCGTGGCTATTTTGGTATGCAGGTAAACGATGCAGGCGAAAGGCGCATTATATTTTCTGTGTGGGATGCTGGTAATGAAGCGGCAGACAGAAATAAAGTGGCAGCAGAAAATAAAGTGCAGCTTGTAGCAAAAGGCGAAGATGTTTTTGCAGATGGATTTGGTAACGAAGGCACTGGCGGCCACAGCCATTGGGTATATATTTGGCAGCCACAGCAAACCTATAAATTTTTAGTAACCGCAGCTATAGACAGTGCCGCACAAACCACCACCTATGCCGGTTACTTTTTTGTACCCGAGTGGCAGCAGTGGAAATTAATAGCAACTTTTAAAGCACCAAAAGATGGTAAAACATTAAAAGGGCTGTATTCTTTTTCTGAAAATTTTGATGGCAGCAACGGGCAGCTGATGCGTAAAGCATTTTATGGCAACCAATGGGTGCGGCGTGAAAATGGAGAGTGGAAAGAGCTTACGCAAAGCAGTTTTAGTTATGATGCTACCGGCAAAGCAGGCGACCGTATTGATTATGGCGGCGGTGCTGCAGACACTGCATTTTATTTATGGCACGGTGGTTTTGCAAAAACTGATGCTGCATTTGGTGATGTATATAACCGCAAAGCAACAGGTAACAAACCTGTAATTGATTTGTATAAAAATGCCGACAGTGCCAAACAATCAGAAAAAGACCGTACAGCAATTTTGGCTTACACCAATATAAAAAAAGACAGCACCTGGAAAGAAAGCAACGGTGTGTTTTACAAAATCACAAAAGAGGGCACCGGTAATTTTGTTACTGTTAACGATACTATGACGGTACGTTACAAAGGACAGCTGTTAAATGGTTTTGTATTTGATGAAACAAAAGAAAAGCCTGCAGTATTTCCGCTAAAACGTTTAATTAAAGGCTGGCAGGCAGCATTGCCCCATTGTAAAATTGGTGGCAGCATACGTATTGTACTGCCATCGGCAATGGCATACAGCATACGCAACCTTGGTAAAATACCACCTAACAGTGTGCTGGTGTTTGATGTGGAGGTGGAAGCTGCTAAATAATAAAACTTCCATTTAATTTTTTGCAGCACTGTTTTACTGTGCTGCACTGTATGTAGCGTAATTTCTATTCTATTTTCAACTATTTACTATAATGCAGTTTTAAACAACTTTTTATTTTTGCGGTGCGTAAATAAGTTATTGTATCTGATATCCTTTCTTTAAAACCACAAAGCCTCTTAAACAAGCCCCTTTGTTTTCACGGGGGTTTTTTATTTAAACAAGAAATATCACTTTAGCATCTCTCTGTCTGTTTGATAAATGAATAATGCAGGCATTAAAAAACTTTTTTTGTTAGTAAAGTATAATAGTACTTATACGTGGTATTGAAAAAATATGTAGTCAGGTTTCTAGTATAAATTCAACAGCCTGCTATAATTTAAAACACAGCGGCTTATTATTTTTACAGTGTTAAATATTTGCTGCCATCAGGCATCCTGTAAGTTCCAGGCAAGTTTTATCCAACATCCTTACTATGAAAGCCAAACCCCCGTTTTGGAATCCGATACCGGTGAAAACAACCAAGTCTACTGAAAAACCCCTCAGCTGTTGACGGGGTTTTTTGTTTTACAACTCCCCTTACAATTATTTTTTTTGGTGCTGCATACGGCATTTGTAAAATTGCCGTTTGGTAACTGCAATAATTATATAACTTGCAGCATTAATTTTTATAACATGATGAAGTATTTAGTATCCGCCTCCCTTACGCTGTTTATTACGGCCACCAGTTTTGCACAAAACAAACCAGCCGACAGCACTATTGTTTTCAGCGCTGCATTTAATGCAGAGCAAATGCTGGAAAAAATGGGTTTCGATAACCTGATGAAAGCCATGTTTGACAATAAAAAGCAGGATACCAAAAATACCCCCGAAGCCGTGGCTAAAAAAGCCACCATACGCAAAGCAATGGCAGCTATTTACGGAGCAGGCATCAATTTTAATAAAAAAGTTTGGGTAATAAGTAAACAGAAAGCAAACATGACGGGGGCACTGGCAAGGCTTAGTTACAATGATTACGAAACACCACTGGTTTTAATAAGCATACCGGTAGCCAACCGCCAGGTAATGCAGGAAAATATTTTAAAACTTGCCGCAACGGAAGATAAGACTGGCGAACCTGTACAATTTTCAACCGATGGTGACGTATTATGGATGCACAGTGGTAAATCAGTAACGCTGTTGAGCAACACCGAAATGGTGATTGCCAACCTGCCAAAAAAAGTATACGATTACAATGATGGCGTGTATTACGGCGCCACCATAAAGTCTGATACTGTAGTAACTCCTAAAACAAAAATTTGGGCTGATGATGAAAGCATTGAAGTGACAGAAAAGCCTGTGGTAATTGAAATTGATAAAATAGTGGCAGGTGGAAAAATTAAAAGGGTATTTGCTAATAAAATTGATTCAAAAAATAAAACCAGATTTACACCCCCTAAAGTAGTTAAGGATGAAGAAATAGCTGTTGACACAGCATACGCAGCAGTTGTTGACTCTGCAGCACAAGTTGTTGAAGTTGCTGCTGATACTGCAGTTACAGTAACGGCAGCATCACCACAAGACACCCTTACCCGTGGCGAATATTTAAACGACAGCACTTACATTACTCATTATTACCTGCCTTACAGCGATACTGAAAAAGACAGCCTGCAAAA
>JAGVCC010000113.1 GCA_020059395.1 Chitinophagales bacterium
CCTCCCGCTTATTACCATACGGTATAATTAAAAAAGAGTCGGTGTTGTTTTCCCTTAAGCCCTGCATCAGCAGGCTTACGTGTACACTGTGTGCACCGCCAAAGGGAAAATCAACAGAGTCAACCAATAATAAATTCATTACTGCCTATTATTTTGCTTTTTGTTTTGCTACCTGTTCAGACACCCACTCATAGGTTTTAGTGATACCAACTTTTAAAGGGATACTTGGTGCCCAGTTTAATTTTTCTTTTATCAGGTTATTATCAGAGTTACGGCCTCTTACACCTAATGGACCTGGTATGTTTTTGATGGCAATTGGTTTGCCTGAAATTTCAGCAACCATTTTTGCCAGGTTGTTTATTGATATCATTTCATCGGAACCAATATTTACCGGACCGCTAAAATCAGAATTTACCAGACGTTGTACACCTTCAAGGCATTCATCAATGTATAAAAACGACCTTGTTTGTATACCATCGCCCCATACTTCTATAGTACCATCCTGAGACTCTGCCACTTTGCGGCACATTGCAGCTGGAGATTTTTCCCTGCCACCTGTCCAAGTACCTTCTGGCCCAAAAATGTTATGAAACCTTGCTACGTGTGCTTTAATACCAAAGTTGCGCTGGAATGCCAAAAACAAACGCTCGCTGAATAATTTTTCCCAACCATACTCGCTATCCGGTCCTGCAGGGTAAGCAGAGGCTTCGCTGCATTTTGGATTATCGGGATCCATTTGATTGTACTCAGGATAAATACATGCTGATGAAGAATAAAATACTTTTTTAACACCGTTTACCTGCATTGCATGCAGAATGTTTAAGTTAATAGTGGCAGAGTTGTGCATTACATTAGCATCGTTATCGCCTGTAAAAATATATCCTGCACCACCCATATCTGCTGCCAACTGGTATACAATATCGATACCGCCCTGCATAACTAATTTGCATAAGCCGGCATCAGTTAAATCTCCCACTATAAATTCATCGGCTGCTGTTTGCGAAAATTCAGAATGCTTTAAATCAACCCCACGAACCCAGTATCCTTCTTTTTTCAACCTTCTAACAAGATGGCTGCCAATAAAACCACCGGCGCCACACACTAATGCTCTTTTTGTTTCCATAACATGATTTTTTTAAAAATTAAAACTGTTTTTATAAGCCTCTTCAGCTTTTTATTAAGAATGATTAATTACAATTGTTTAATTACCCTGCAAGGGTTGCCGGCAGCAATTACATTTGCTGGTATATTTTTTGTTACAACGCTGTTTGCACCAATTAGTGCATTGTCGCCAATTTCCACTCCTTTTAAAACCACTACATTTAAACCCAGCCATACATTGTTACCAATAATTACCGGCTGCGGCTCTCCAGCTCTGCTATCTTCGGGGTGCCAATCGCTGTCGGTTATTAAAGTATTGGCACCACAACGCACATTATCTCCAATCTTTATTAGTTTAAAGGCACCAATAACAGTACCACTAAAACCACAGTTATCCCCTATTTCCATCACCGCCTCTTCCGTAAGTGTAGACACAATACATGGCCTGTTAATACCAATTAAGTTTGCATTAGGCCTTGAAAGAAAAGAAGACCCTTTTCCAATTTTAATAGTTGATTTGGGATATCTCTTAAAATGACACTTACCATCAAACTCAGCTTTTGCTCCAATGTTTACCCCCCACCACCATGCACTAAGCAAATTTCTTTTGCCCAAAAGCATATGCAATCTCCTGAAGACAACATCGGTGGTATGTGATAAATTTCTATATTTCATTTTTTTTATTAATCGCTTCTGATATTAATAAAATTGCATTAACGTTTTTAGCACTGTCATTATTGTTGCCACACTGTTTCCTTTCAATTAACAATCAAACTTTTACGAAAATTATCTCTTACAGTTCTATCATCTTCATTGGCTTCGGCAATTTGCTGGGCTAGTGTTGCCAGTTGCTCTCTTAAGGCTGGTTTGCTGTACAGCTCGGTTATTGCCTGCACCAGTTTTGTTTTGTTATTTTCGGTAACAATATATGCCCACTTACCGCTTAAGGCATATTTAGTAAGCCCGGTGCTTTTATCGCCATACACCAAAATAGGGGAGCCGCTAATCATATATTCACTCACCTTTGTTGGAAAAGAAAACTTAAGGTATTTGATACTGTCTGCATCAAAATCCTGTGGCAAAAGCAATAAATCGGCATTTGCAAATTTTGATGGCAATTCGTTATACGCAATTGGCTTCATCCACTTTACCTGGTTATTGTAAGTAACAATTCTATCTAATGCTTCTTTATCTGGTGTTTGAATTTCGAACACAATACTTTTATTAGTAAGTGCTATTTCGTTTACAGCCGCTGCAATTTCTCCTATTGACCCTCCTATACCAAAACCGATACGGCCAGCATAAAGAATGGTAAATGTTTCTTTATTTCTATATTCTTTAGTAGTTGCCGGCTTCCATTGTTTTATATCAATAGGGTTATGAAAAGGTATAAAATTGTGTCCGTACCGTTCTTTATACTCATCTCCCATAGCATCGCTAATGCTCATTAAAATTTTAGACTGCTGCATCAGCTGCCTGAATTCTGTATCAATTTTTTTTTGCCAGTAATTGTAAAACATACCGGGTTTATTAATGGTAAGCGGCCAGTCGTCCATTATATGAATGGCTACGGTTTTACCTGTAATATTATGCAGCTCCTGCACAAAACGAATAAGCTCCAGTGATGCAAGCTGCGTATAAATAACATCGGGGTTATACTCCTGCACCCATTTTTTAAACGCTGGTGTTATTTTAAGTTTATAAAACAAATTATACACACCAAAAAAGTGCATGGTTGTGCACAGTATATTGTACAAAGCTTTATACTTGCCGCTTTGAGCCGCAGTTGCCGGAGCCGCTGCTGTTTCTTGGTTATTATTTTTTACCGGCAACAAACCACAGTTGGCTTTTGGCAGTATAATACTTAACGGAAATGGGTGCAGCTTGCCGTTATAGCCCAGCTGATAATAAGTATCGCAAACAGATGTATCAAGACTGCTGTATAAGTTTGTGTTAGATGCAACCGCTACCCTGTCCTTAGGCCATCCTTTAAACAGGTTTGACATTGTAACACCACCACCCGTCATTTTATTAAACGACTGGCCAATAATTAATATTTTAGGATACTCCGTCATACTTCTGTTTGCAAAAATTTATTTGATTGTTTTCTACTGCTGCCTTTTTTAGGTTCCTGCAAGGCTTCAAATACTTCAGCATCTGTCATGTTTAAAATTTGGGGCGAATAGCAAATACCTGCACATAACCAAACAAGCATATGTGTTAATACAAAACAGTTTCCCACTGTGGGGTATAAAAACAAAATCCACATTAAAATCCAAATGCCAGCTGCCTTACATAAAATATTTTTACTTTTTGCTATTCCTCTTACTAAAGCAGGTACTAAAATTAACAATAGTAATACCAAACTTATGATACCGCCTTTAAGCATTATTTGTAAAAATCCGGTTTCTACCACGCTTCTGTATCCCGTTGAGTCAAGACTGTCAATATTCGGACAATAATATTCTCCATTTATTCCCTTTCCTATCCACCATTCCATTGTTGTCATATCTTCTTTCATCGCATCTTCCACACCTGTTCGGGTATCTTCATCTGCCCTTTCAACCAAAAAATTAAATATGCCAAAGTTTGACTGGTTATACAAACTGCTGTAATACATGTAACCAATAAGCAACATTACCAAAATAATGAAACCCACCATTGCAGTGCGTTTTGTTACAACTAAATAAATAACCAAGGTAAACAGTAAACTGGTGACTGACATTAATATCATACCACGCCTGGCCCGGTAAACTGCAAAAAGCAGTGTAGCCATCATTGTACCAAAGGCAATAATTTTTCGCATTTTGGGATGATAGAGATATGTAAGTAATACAAACCCAGATGGAAAACTTAAAAGGGAAAAATTTTCTACAATGCCCTGACTAAGTACGCTGGTGCGGTCGGGGTCTAAAACATGTTTTACAAAAGCAAGTGAGTATACAAAATAAAAGAGCGATTGTATAAAAATTACCAAAAACAATTTTCTATAAAAGGCAAAGTTTACGGGAAACAATAAAAATAGCGGGGTTAAATAAATAAACAATCCATAACCAGGATTTACAAGAGATTCCTTTATGGAAAAAAAATCGAATTGAAAACCCCTGGCCATGATGCCTACCAACCAAGCCAGATACATAAAGTATACTGTCTTTAAATAACTATTTCGTATTTTAAACTTTATCAGGTTAGCCGCACCATAAATAATGCATGCAAGGCCTGCAAACATCAAAGCCTGCAGGTAAACAATATTAAAGTAAATAAGCGTTACCGTAAGCGTATAACTTAATGTGTAAAGCGTAAAACCCAGCCAAAAAATGTTAAGGCTGTTTTCACGGTTTTTACTTATATAAAAATCTTTATCGCTTAACTGATACCGCATAGTTCATTAGTTGGTGTTTTTATCTGCATTAACAAAATCAAATAAATCAAGGTGCCTTTGTACGGTTACCTTGGCTTGAAATTGCGGAAGCATATATCCCCTGATATTGTTACTCAAGCAAAACTTAATACCCTCAACAAGGTCATCTGCATTTTTATATGCCGCCAGATACCCATTTTTTTTGTGATCAATCATATCCGGAATGCCACCAGTTGTAAAGCCAACTACGGGTGTGCCGCATGCCAAGCTTTCTTGTACAACTGTAGGCTGATTATCGCCAATGGATGGTACAACAAATACATCGGCTGCATTATAAACAAGCACGGTAGAAAGCTCATCGTATAAGTACCCCATAAATATTGTATTAAAAGGAATGGCATCGTCCATTTCTTTACTATACCCGCTGCCAAATACCAACACAGATATATTGCCCTGCAAATTTTGCTGCTTTAGTTTTTGTAATGCCGCTGCTAAATAAGGCCAGCCTTTGTAGGGGCTGGTTACTGATACAGCACCAAAAGCCACTATAATATCATTTTCGGGCAAATTTAAAATGGCCCTAGCGGTTTTTTTATCACATGGTTTAAAGACGGAAGTACTTAAAACATTAGGTATATAAAAAACAGATTTGTTTTTTACCAGCAACGACTGCTGCGCACATTGCTGCAGCCATTTACTTGGCGAAACAAAATAAATATTATTATATCGGTTATAAAAATTCAACTTTTTCATAAACTGCTTATTAGCAGTTGCAGGTGCGGTAGGAAACACCTGACAATTGTTGCAATTACTGGTTATATAATTATCGCAGGTAAAATTAAAATGGCATCCACCAGTAATATTCCACATGTCGTGCATTATAAATATTACGGGCTTTCCTGTTTTTGCAAGTTGCTCAAAACTATTAATGTTTAAAAAACCATTCATTACCCAATGCACATAAATATAGTCTGCCTGCTGTATAGCCGGATGGGATGCAATATTGTTTGCATAGCCTGGTATTGAAAATGCCCCGAATTTTTTTTCAGCTTTTTTTAATTTACGTTGTTGCAGGCGCATATTTAATTTTGCAACGAGCCGCTCTTTTTTTCCTAGATAATTGATCCCATCTTTTAAGGGGTAATCCTCTTCCAGAGAAATTATTTGCGACTGTATGCCCGCCTGTAAAAATGCATACTGCAGCCTCCAGGCACTTCGGGCACCAGAGGTTGTAGACGACTGTATTTGAACAATTTTTTTCATTTTTTTATTACTAAGCAGCTATACCGGCAACTTTATCCACTCGTCAGGAAATATACCTTCGCAGGTATTGTTATTCATCCATTTTTGCGGCATAATTACAATTTTTTCACTATTGCTGTTAAGCCATGCTGCCCACCAGCTAAAGCTGCTGTTTGCAATAATATTATGCTTACATAAACTCATAAGATACATATCAACAAAGCTATTTTTGCCTGTGTTATGCGCTACATAAGTACAATTATCAAGTTGCAAATTTTCTTTCACCCACTGCATATCATCGGAAAAAATAAAATAGGCAGGCGCAGTAATTTTTTCCTCAATCAGCTTCACTGCATTTTTATAATACGATATATCCTTTATTACATGTATACTGCTCTGCCAGTGGTTACTTAAATAATCGCCACGGCGAATATGAATGCTTACTGCATTAGTACTTTGAATTTTCTCAATTACAGCTCTGTTTGCAGCATCAGCCGGTTGCTTAAAAACAAACTGCTGCTTAACTGCGTCAGCATATTGCTTAAAATATTTCAAGCATTGCCATGTTCCATAAAACCGGGTATTTTCCTGTTTAAAAACATCAGCATCCAGCGTAAATTCGCTTATTTCATTGTAACGCTTTTGCTTGGCTTCGTACCAGCTTGCCAGCCGCCTTGTAATACCTTTGCCTATTTTATTATTGCAGATAAAAGGTGCATGCTCCAGCATTAATGCCAACAGCTTGTGCAAAGGAGACAGTTTTAGATAAAATGCTCTGTATAAATCGAACCCGTTATGGTGTTTATAATATAAATAACCTGTAAAACTAAGGCGTGCCTTTCGGCCACGATGGTTTAAGGCAGTGCAAAATGCATGCTGAAACATTTGGTTTCCTAATCCGCCATATACAGCCACTTTATTCATTGTTATTTATACCAAACAGCGTTTTTAGATTTTTTATAAAAAATATTATACACCTGCAGTGGTGCTATAACATAGCCAAACACATTACTTAGTATAGATGCCGCCACTATAGATACCAGCCCCAAATTAAAAACATGGTGAAAAAGAAATGCCAGTGCTATAAATACAAACGCACTGATAATAGCGGTGTAAAATTGTATACGCAGCGCACCAACCCCATTTATTACAGA
>JAGVCC010000117.1 GCA_020059395.1 Chitinophagales bacterium
ATACATGTGGCGGTACATACTCATGTTTTCATCCAATCCCCAGCTTGCACTCACATGGTCAATCATGATATTGCCAATGGGATTACCACCGATGGCATCATCTCTACGGCCCACCCATGTTTCGCCACGGCGGAAACGCATGTAACGGATAATTACATCATGCGTATTTAACCAAACACTTTCGCCTGCTAAACACACTCCATCACCAGGTGCTGTTTGTCCTTGTATGGTAATATATGGTGCCCGTATCATTACCGGTGTTTTTATACGAATGATACCTGCTACATTAAACACCACTATCCTTGCACCACCCTGTTCACAAGCCCATCTAAAACTTCCTTCGCCGTCATCATTTAAATTAGTTACTACAATTACTTTACCGCCACGGCCACCAAATGAATATTTACCACCGCCTTCTGCACCGGGAAAAGCAGGAATATCTGCCTGTGGCAATTCATCAAAACGTGAAGCCCAGGGAATATACGGCCTGCCCTGTTTTGCTTCTTTTTTAATTATTGGATATGCAATAGCCCATGCACTATCGGAATGTTTTACAGCTGCTTTCATTAAAGAGTCTGATGCTCTTTGCACATCGGCAGGTATATCAGGGTATTGCGCTGCTGCATTGCTTAAAAAAAATAATGCGGTTGCAGCGGTAAAAAAATTTTTAGTAACACTTTGCATACAAGATATAGTTTGAAACTATTAGACGACTATAAGGCTAAAAACTGTTTAAAAATATACTGTGAATTTATAAAAAAAGAGAAAGTTATTTGCTTTCTCCTTTTTATAAGAACTGCTATTAGAAAAAACTATCTTTCTATTTTTATATCCACATTTAAAAAACTTTCTTTTGCCGGGCTGCTGCCGTTACCATAATTAACAAGTAACACACCACGCTTTCCTGCAGCTGTTCTAAACGCCACCATATTGCCTGCTACCAATTGTGTTATTTTGGTTGAAGTTCCCGAAGCCAGATTAGTGTTGCATGATGTTCTTATTGCTCCCGCAGATGTTAATGTATTAAAAGCAGGAGATGTTACTTTTTTAAGCACTGTGGCATTTTTTGTCCAAGTAGAAATATCATAATAAGATAACTGCGGTTGTGCTGCACTAAGCGCATACAGGGAAAACCGTAAATCATCGGTTGTGCTGGTGGATGCTGTAAAGGTTGTATCATAATACAAACCAAAATCAATATCAGCACTGTTGGCAGCACCTGTTGTATAACTATACAGTAATCCTTTTGCTGCCGACATATAACAGGTATTTACTTTAGCAGTTGTATCCGGCACCATCAGGGTGCGGAAGGTATAGTAATCGTAATCAGATTTTACAGTTACAACGACTGCTTTATGGCCAATATATTTACCATCCTTATCATGCGCTACAATGTGGTAAATAAAACTACCATTAATGCTGTCTGCTCTTAATCTTTTCACAGCAGAAAAGCTATTTTTTTGTGCGGTTGTTAAAGTATCTCTCAAAACAAATGCAGTTTGGTTGGCAGGATTTTTTTGAATACTTACATATCGCATGTCGTTATTACTTGTAACAGTATAACTAAAGAAAATACTATCATTCGGGTTTACTGTTATATCATTAACAACAAAACCAGTACCAGCATTTTTAAGTTCTACATTAGCATTACTAACATCAATTGGGTCGGTTGTTTTTTTGCAAGCTGTTAAAAAACCGATACAACTGGTTAATAAAATTATTATTTTTTTCATTTTCTATTGATTTAAAAAATTATTGAAATGGGTCAAAAGAACCACCAGCCCAGCCGTTGGTTTGCTCAATACCTGGTGATTGTGATAATAAATTGGGCAAAGCATATACATAATATCTACTCGGAATACTTACTGCGTTTGACCCTTCTAAAGATGCAATAGTTGCAGGCAATTGGAATACAGTATTATAAGATGCTGCATTATTAATATTTACAGTGTCTCTTAATAATTGCCCATTAAAATTTGTAACATCCATGTAAATTCTTCCAGGCACAGGAGTAGGCACCCCACCAACTAATGGTATTGCACCAGCGGTATAAGGCAATTTTAAACCTACTTTGTAAGATTGTCGAGCGGTAATTAAATTCAAGTTTCGAGTACGACGTAAATCATGGTACCGCATACCTCCTTCAAAAGCAAATTCTATTTGTCTTTCATTTAATATTAAAGACCTCATAGAAGAAGCATCTGTTGCAATTGACAAACCATAATCGAATGTACCAGCCACAATACCTGCCCTTATTCTTAAACGCCTAATCATATCTTTCGCTTCATTAATATTTCCTGTTTCGTTCGCACATTCTGCTAAGTTGGTCAATACTTCTGCAAATCTCATTTCAACCCAATCCATACCATTGCCACCTCCCACATTAGAATTGTAAGGTGTAGCAGCAAATGAAATTGATGGAATGCTTAATCTTTTGCAATAAAATCCTGTGTTAACATTAGACTCAACAGTATTGTTATTTAAAACACTGTTGTATTGCCATTGCTTTCTACCTGCAATTCCGCTTAAGGCCCATGAGTCTCCATTATATGCAATTGATGCATTAAAACGTGGGTCTCTATTTTGCCAAAATTGTGTTGCATTGTAACCTGAGCTTGCATGCGTTATAGGTAAGCCATTATTCATTAAATATGATTGTACAATATTCCATGTAGGTTGAAATTGGCCGCCACCTCCATTTGCTTCAGTAACCGGACGGTTAATGCTTTCCAAATTATGTCCTAAATCTCTACTTAAACTGTATTTACGAACAATTAAATTTTCTTTATGATCTTCAGTAGATAGAACGTTCGCATAGTTTGGTAGTAAAACGTAGCCATCTGTAGTGCATAAATCAAAAGCTGCTTTACAAGCTGTATATGCCGCTGTCCATCTTTGAGCATCGTTTGAAATATTGAATTGAGGGCTTGCCCACATTAACATAACTCTACCTTTTAAAGCACTTGCAGCTGCTCTTGTAATACGATTTACGTCTGTAGTTGTGGGCCATGTTGCTGGCAACAATGCAGTTGCTGAATCTAAGTCTCTTGCTATTGCAGCAATGCATTCGCTTGTTTTACTGCGTGGTACTTGTAAACTTTCTTCTTCTAATGTTTGAGCTCTTAAAACTAAAGGCACACCACCATACAACCTTACTAAACGAGAATATGCTAAGGCTCTTAAAAAGTAAAACTGCCCTTTTAATTGAGCAATTTCAATTGCAGCAATTGTTTTACTCGTATTAAGCCCCTCAAGAGCTAAATTACACCTGCGTATGTCTGCATATCTATTTGCAGTAATACCAGTACCTGTTGCAATATCAGTAACAGAATTTTCTACTAAAGTACCATATAAGAAACCAGTGTTACCACTATTATATTCATCTGAAGTGATATGAATATTGGTAGTTGTTAGTAAAGGCCATTGAGGAATTACTAATGAGTATGTTCTATTTAAGAATAAACCCACTGCTCCTGCATCTTCAAATGAACCTTCTACTTCAAAGCCATTGGGATCTTCTATCTCATAAAAATCTTTTTTACAAGATGATATCACTGACAGTAATAGTAACACTGCCATTGCCGTTATTAAGTATTTATTTTTTATATTTTTCATCATTAATGAATTAAAATTTGATTATAGTGTTACGTTTACGCCTAAGTTAATTGCTCTAATTGTAGGGTAAGAAGCAAAATTTCCTGTGTAAGGGTCTTTATACTTTAATGGATTAATTATTGTCCACAAATTTGTGCCCGACAAATTAAATCTCATTTGAGATAACTTGAGCCTTGAAGCTACTTTAGCAGGTAAACTGTAAGATAAAACCATGTTGTTAATTCTGCTTTGTGTACCATCTACAATCCAAAAAGTTGAATTCTCTCTTGCTAATGGAGCATCAACTCTTGGAAATTTGCCGTTTGGATTATCTAAACTATAAGTATCATTCCAAAAAATTGGGGCATTTTGTGTAGCAACTGGAGCTTTACGGGCTTCGCTATCGTAAGTACGTTTGCCGCCAATACTTAAATTCATATTGGTTTGCAATTTTAGATTTTTGTAAGAAACGCCGAATGTAATACCAAAGCCTATTAGAGATGATGTTCTATCATACATTGTAGTTATATCACCATCATCTATTTTACCATCTTTATTAACATCTTCAAAATTCATAAATCCAATTTGAGGCTTTGCACCACCAATAGTATAATTAGGTTTTTGGGCTAAAATTGCATCCACCTCGGCTTGGGTTCTTAGTATTCCAGTAGCAATATAACCGTAATTGGTTCCATTATACTTACGAGGATCTTTACCTACCGGAAAACCACTTACCGTATTGTTACCATATAAACCTAAGTTAGCAGCATTGGTGTATTGCTGTAAAATTTGACTATTACTCCAGCCAAAATTTGCATCAACATTAATACCCCAATCACTATTAATTTTTGTACGATATCCCACTTCAAACTCTGTACCCCAAGCTAATGCCTGACCATAGTTATTAACGGCACTTGGCAAACCTGTTGTAATGGGAAGTAAACTTGCATCTAATTGGTTGAAACCATCCCAGACATAACGTTGATAAACGTTGGTTGAAATACTTAATTTATTATTCAACACAGCAGCATCAAAACCAACATTAAATGTTCTTGCCTTTTCCCATGTGGCAGCAGGGTTAGGATATAAATTCGGATCAAGACCGTTTGTGAAGGTATTGTTACTGCCAAATAAATAACCTTGTGTTTGCGTAAAACGGTTTACGTACGTTTTATTGGCAACCCTGTCTTCACCCACAATACCATAAGTGGCTCTTAATTTTAAGTAATTAATGAACCTGATATTTTGCATAAATTTTTCATCACTAACCCTCCAACCTAAACCAACTGTGGGGAAAAACCCCCAGCGATTATCAGGAGCAAAGTTTGATGAAGCATCGTAACGCCCAATAAACTCTATAAAATATTTATTCTTAAAATTATAATCGGCTCTTGAAAAATAGGAACGTTTTGCAAATTGGGTGTACTGCGGATTTCTAAAAATATCAGTAATAGAAGCAATTATTGATAAGTCATTACTAAATGCCCAAAACTCATCAACACCTAAAACCAATTGTTGTGTTTTGGTAACAAAAGTGTTTCTGCTATTTGCTTCAGATTGGTCTGCACCTACTAATGCAGAAAAATCGTGGTTGCCAATTTTTTTGTTATAAGATAATGTGCCAAATAATTGATAACTGCTTGAAACGGTACTACCTTCTGATAACCTGTCGATATTTTGTTGGGTTACAAAGACGTATGGTGTTGTGGCATTTAATGTATTTGAATACAACAAACCATTTTGACCGTCACGTACAAAGTTTCCTATTTGATACTTGGGGTTATACGATTTTGTACTTTGATTACGGTTTAATTTTCCAAATTGCACTCTTGCAACTAATCCTTTTAAGAACTTAGGTTTGTATTCTAGAGACGCATTTACACTTAAGCCTTGCGAATTATCATCAGCATAATTACCAGAATTGAATGTACCCAACATACTCCACAAATTGGTTGCACTTGCGCCTGGTGCCGTAGCCCCGGCATAACCCGTAGGTATACCATTAATTTGAGTGGGTACCCATTTAGGTGTTAAAAATAATGCCCTTGTTGTTTGATCCTCTGCATCAGAAGAAGTTTGGCTGCGGTGACCGTTCCTAAACTCATTATTAAAGTCGGTTGATGCCTGAAAATTTGCAGTTAAAGATTCAGTAATTTTTGCTTCCATTCCACTGCGAATACTGTATTTTTTGGTTAGCACTTTTCCTATATGTCCATTTTCCGCATAATAACTACCACCAGTAAAAAATTTTACCTTTTCTGTACCTCCGGAAAAATTTAATGTATGCCGCATTACATTTCCTTTGTGCCAAAACTCATCAAACCAACTGCGGTTAGGCAATGCCTTTAGTCTTTCTAAGTCAGCAGCAGAAAAACGTTCTATTAAAGGACGATTGTTTAATTCAAACCCATCGTTTAACATTTTAGCATGTTCGTAAGCACTCATAGTTTTTGTTTTCACTGCTTGATCACTCGTACCATAAGAACCTGAGTAAGTAATTTGCGGTTTGCCTATTTTACCTTTTTTGGTAGTAATTAATACCACGCCTTTGGCGCCCGCTGCTCCATAAATAGCTGCAGAGGCATCTCTTAAAAAAGTAATGTCTTCAATTTGAGAGGCATCTAAATTTTCAAAAAAATCAGGATTGCCACTTTGCGCCCAAACGGTTGGGTTTATTATTATCCCATCAATAACATATAATGGTTGATTAGCTGCACCACTTGCAGTTCCTGGAAATGTTATGGAGTTTCTAATATTAATATCGGTTGTTGCCCCAGGCTTGCCCGAAGCAAAACTAACCGATACACCCGGTATCCTATTTACTAATGCTGCTCCTAAATTTGCTACTGGTAAATCTTCAATATCCGCAGCTTTTAATGTTGATACAGCACCTTGCACATTTACTCTCTTTTTGGTGCCATACCCCACTACAATAACATCATCTAATGATTTATTATCTTTATCCATTTTCACATATACATTCGTTTTTGTACCTATAGTAACTTCTTCTGATATTAACCCGATACTGGTAAATTTAAGCACCGACTGGTTGCCGGGTACTATAATAGAAAAATTACCATTACCATCAGTCGAGGTACTTAAAGATGCACCCTTAACGCTTACGGTTACACCCTGAATGGCTCTGCCGTCGGCATCAACTACTTTACCTGTTACAGTTTTTTGCTGTGCAAAAAGCACTGCGGTAAAAACTAAAAACAGTTGAAGGAGCAGCGCCTTCTTTAAAATTTGCTTTGTCATATAGCTTTGGTTTAAAAAAATATTTAGAGTGGTAAAATCAATTTTGTATTTGTTTTTCCTGCTTTGCCGCAGCCTCACGTTTGGCCCATTCCTCTCCTTCCTTTTTTACATCATACCCCTGAGCTGATAAATAGTTATTTATTTTTCCTTTATACTTGCCAAACATTTTGTGTTTGTCGTCTGACGAGCCTTCGTCCATTGCCAGCTCCCTTGCTTCTTTTAACCAATCGTAAATTTTTAGCTTTTGGCTGTCTGTTAATGACAATATCATTTTTTGGTATGCTGCGTATGTGATGGGAAAAACATTGTACGTCATCCCGTCTTTAATCTTTTCAATTTGTTCGGCGG
>JAGVCC010000358.1 GCA_020059395.1 Chitinophagales bacterium
ACCGTCAGTTTGTGCAAAGCTTTGTTTTAAATCTGCCAAAGATGTTTTCCAGTCCTCATTTTGCATACCGGTATAACCTTCTATGGCTTCGGCTAAAAACGGATCGTCCAGTGCAGCTTTTTCCATAGCATTCATCTGCAATGGCGTAAGTTTGCCTGCAAGATAATTTTGTATATCTGCAGCTGTGTAAATATTGTTATGTATACCGTTATTGCTCATTTTTTATTTCAGCCAATTTACCTTCCATGCAAATTTTTAAATTTCTTCTGCCATTTTGTATATAACTGCGTACTTTATTCCAGTCGTATCCCGTTTGTTCAGCAATTTCGTTATAACATTTGTTTTCTAAATAAAACAGTTTTACGGTTTCTCTTTGTTCCTCTGGTAATGTTTCCAAACATTGTTCCATATTTACAAAGTTGGTTTCTTTTTCCACAGCTTCGCCATTCAGATGCGTATTTTCTGCCGATTGCATAAAATCGGTTTTAAATTCTGTAGTTTTCATATTGCGTGGGCTTCGCAGCTGCATTAAGCAGTAATTGCGGGCCAGCACATGCAGCCAGCCTTTAAAATTTTCCACCTCATGCTGCTTTAGTTTGGCTGTTAATTCAATGTAAATGTCCATCACCGCATCTTTGCTGCGTTCCGCATCTTTAAAATATTTAAGGCATACACCAAATACCAAATCCATGTACCGCTGGTACAGGTTGCTTAAATGCGCTACGTTGCCACTTTCTTTAAAAGCAGCCACCAACTCTTTATCGGCAGTATTGGTTGATATGTTGCGTAAAAAATTCAAACCGGTGTTAAAAAAGCAATTTTTATTTTTTGGTTACAAGCAGTTGAACTTACTTCATCTTCATTGGCAGAGCAAATCCCAATTTTTATCGGGAACACTTCAACAGTTAAACGTTGTTTGGCATTATTTATGTTTTGCTATAAAAAATATTACGCCCCTCCGGGGCTATTAAAAACATACTTAAACTTCGCTTAAATCTCCGCATGCTCCTCCGCCAGCTGGCGGAGGCAGAGGGGGCTCCTATTCAAAAAACACTTTTACAGTTTGATAAAATATTCGATTGTTTTGCAGTTGTTTTTCGCTGTAGCCCTGCAAGCCAAGCAAGCCTGCAGCATTGCCTTTATTTATAGCAATTTCTAAATAGCCGGCGCTGTTAAACAATGCCAGTTTTTCACCCTCTGTAACATCAGCATAAGTTTCGCTGATGCGGTCAATTACCTCATCCCTTTTAAATACAATTTTAAAACTCCGGCCTCTGCGCTGTTCTTCAAATTCCTCTTTAGTGATATTAACAATTACGTTTTCAAAATTATCTATAAAAATTATCTGACCTTCAATCCAGTTATTACCCAACAATGGCTTTAGCGGATTTTTTACCTGAATTGATACAGCAGCATCACCCACTTCTTCAATTTTTTTGCCGCTGCCAATGGCATTTATGGCCTTGGCAAAAACACTGGTGCAGTACAAAGTGTTTTTTTGCTGTGTTTTTTCAAGCGGTAGTGCCACTACTTTCTGTGGTACTTCTTCCAGTATCATAGTAATTAAACCATTATCGGCGCAGCCAATAAAATGGCCGTTGTGCTCTGCCAGCAGCATGTGTTCGGGCTTTTCATCAAACAAATTAACCATTACTAAATGAAAAGTGCCGGGGCTAAAATTTTTTATGGCATTGCGGCAAACATAGGCTGCCTGCGGATAATTAAAGGGAGAGAGGTTGTGCGTTACATCTACCATCATAAAACCTGCATTAGCCTGTAATAGCTGGCCCTTAACAGCACCCACTAAAAAATCCTGGTGGCCAATGTCTGAAGTAAGGGTTAATAAAGGCATGAAAGGTTAAACGGTAAATTGGTTTATTTGTAAATCAGTTTTATTGTTGGTTGTATTAACTGCAGTTGCATTTAAGTGTTGTGTTTACCAGTTAACTCATTAACAAGGTAACCATTAACCTATCTCACTAATTCCCCATTTTTAAAAAAGAATTTATGCGCCAGTTTATCTGCCCATCCTGGAAAAAATTTATTCATAAACACAGTGCGTTTGCCTGTAAAAGTAAGCACCAGTGTACGTTTTCTTTTTTCAATAGCTTTTAATATATGCAAAGCACATGCCGCTGATGTCATCATTTTGCTTTCATCCATAGGGCTTTCGCCTTGGCTGTTGCCTTTTTGGTTTAATGCTGTATTGCGAATGTTACTGGCAGTAAAACCAGGGCAGACCCACATTACATTTACACCATCATGTATTAATTCAGTTCTCAATGCTTCCATCCATCCGTTAACTGCATACTTACTGGCACTGTAGCCGCTGCGGCCGGGTAAACCTCTGTAACCAGCAATAGATGATACTGCCACCACAGTTCCTTTTCTTTCAATTATTGAAGGCAGTGCAAATTTTGTGCAGTACACCGTTCCATAATAATTTATGTCCATCACTTTTTTAAAAACATCCAGTTCCGCATCTTTTACTAAAGCCCTCATTGAAACCCCTGCGTTGTTTATTAAAATATCAATGCCGCCAAAAGTGTTTATAGTTGAATTAATAAAATTACGGCAGTCGTTTACATTACTTACATCAGCCACAAGCGTGTGCAGGGGTTTGCCGGGGTTGCCAATCTGTAAATCGTATAATTTATCCTGATTGCGGCCACAAGTGGCTACTTTGGCATCCATTTGCAGCAGCAGCTCCACCAATGCTTTACCAATACCATCGCTGCCACCGGTAACTGCTACTATTTTATTTTTAAAAAACGTACTCATAAAAATAATATTGACAAAAGTATATTGATTATAAGTGCAAAAGATACATTTTAGAAAATAAAAAACCCTCCGTAAAAACGGAGGGCTTTGTGAACTGGCTGGGACTCGAACCCAGGACCCATACATTAAAAGTGTATTGCTCTACCAACTGAGCTACCAATTCAAATTTTTGGATTGCAAAGATAAGGGTATTCACTTAAAAATCAACACACAAAAAATGATTTTTTACACTAAAAAAATAAAATTGTTAATAAACTTACATAATCATCAGGCTGCAGCCCCTTATATCGCTGTTATCTGTTCGGCCCAATACTTCAAAGCTGCCATCAGGGTATAATTTACCGGCATCTTCGGTGGCAATAAAACTGCAGCTGTATAAATTGGCCAGGTCAATTACATTAACGCAGCCGCTTTTAGGTTTTTTGGTAAGCAGGCTGCTGTCAGCAATGGCAAAGGGGTCGTCTTCTTCCCTTATTAAAACCTGCATCCATGCCGGACAATGAAAAATACCATCGCCTTTTGAGTATGCCTGGCTTAAAAGTTCCGTCATGCCATACTCGGAGTGAATAAGTGGTACACCCAGTTTTTTTTGCAGTTGTTCATGCACCTGCTGGCGGGTAAGTTCTTCCCGGCGGCCTTTCATGCCGCCGGTTTCCATTACAATGGTATTGCGTAATTGCATGGGGAATTGTGCTGCAAAATCAAGCAGGGCATAGGTTACACCAATTAAAAGTGTGGACTGTTTTAAAATTTCGTTATGCAGCAGGGTACTATGCAGTTTTTCAAAATCATACAAATAAAAGCCGCTGTGTTTGTGCCTGCTTTGTTGTATGAATTCTTCAACCATATAAACCAAGGATGAATGGCCTCTTTCCAAATACGAGGGCAGCAGCCCTAGTATGCATTTGTTTTGAAAACCACCATAAAAATGTTCAAATGTTTTGACAAAGCTCTTTTTATATACCTCCGTACTCTTAACGTTGTGTTTGCTGTTGACAGCACCGGTAGTACCGCTGCTTTCAAAAATTGTTTCGGCATTAAAATTTGTAGTTACAACAGTATGTGTTTTAAAAAAAGAAATGGGTAAAAACGGAATATGGGTAATATGGCGTACCGAGGCCGGATTTATATGTAAAGCATTGCAATATTGCCCGTAAATATAATTGTGCTGATACTGAAAATTAAATACCGCCACTGCCAATTCGTTAAAATTATCTTGCCGGGCAGCAAAAACGGCCTGTTCAAGCTCAATATTTTTAACGGGTTGTTTCAATTACTATCATTAAATTTGAATAACAAAATTACAATAATGCGATACATTATACTGATTGCAGCTGCGGTTGTTTTTTTTGCGGCCTGCAAAAAAGAGTCATTCAATACAGTGCCTGCAATAACTTTTGTTGGATTTAAGCCAGATTTTTATAATAATAGCACACCCGATGAGCAATTGCCCGTGCTTACCATACATGTTACAGATGCGGAAGGCGATTTGGGTTTAATAGCCGGTAAAGACACGTCTTATGTGTACATAAAAAACCTTAACACCAGCCGGGAAGACTCTATTTATCTGCCCAATATAAAATCCATCAGTTCTAAAAACTTTGAAGCGGATATTTCACTTTTTATGAAGCAGTAC
>JAGVCC010000195.1 GCA_020059395.1 Chitinophagales bacterium
GACTTAAATTCTGGAACAATCTTAGCCGGCGTTACAAGGGATAGTGTAATAAACATTTTGCAGGAAATTGGTTTTACGGTTGAAGAAAGACCAATAAGCATTGACGAAATTATAGATGCTTATAAAACCGGTGGTTTAAAAGAAGTATTTGGAACAGGCACAGCCGCTACTATTTCAAAAATTAAAGAGCTTAAGTATAAGGATTTTATTATGAGTTTTAATGTGGATACATGGACTGGAAGCCCCGAAGTTAAGCGCAGGATGGATGCCATTAAGTACGGCACCTCCCCAGATGTGCATGGCTGGATGTATAAAGTTTAACTACTTTGGATTGTAAAATGCTTGAAACCGCCACTTTTTGAGGCGGTTTTTTAATAAATGTTGATAAAAGCCTTTTTTTTTCTTCATTAAGTTTTCGTTTTACAAAGCAAACACCTACCTTTGCCGTCCGAAAATTAAAAGCATCATACATGCCTACAATACAACAGTTAGTTAGAAAAGGTAGAGAAATCATCAAAGCCAAGAGTAAATCAAGGGCGCTGGACGCTTGTCCGCAACGTCGTGGTGTATGTACAAGGGTATATACCACTACGCCTAAAAAACCAAACTCTGCTTTGCGTAAAGTTGCCAAAGTGCGTTTAACAAACAAAATTGAGGTTATTGCCTATATTCCGGGTGAAGGCCACAATTTGCAAGAGCACTCTATTGTATTGATACGTGGCGGCAGGGTGAAAGATTTACCAGGGGTACGCTACCATATTGTACGTGGTAGTTTGGATACTGCCGGTGTAAAAGACCGTAAACAAAGCCGCAGTAAATACGGTACTAAAAAAGAAAAAGCTAAAAAATAAGTTTAAATAAACGGTTGAGTAAAGTTTTAATACTTGAAGAAATTCAGCCCAAAAATCAAAATTAAAAATGCGTAAATCACAACCCAAAAAGATACCGTTAGCACCAGATCCAAAATTTAACGACAAACTGGTTACCCGTTTTGTAAATAACTTAATGTGGGCAGGCAAAAAAAGCGGTGCTTATATTATCTTCTACGATAGTCTTGAAAAAGTAGCTAAACAAACTGGCGAAAATGGATATGAAGTATGGAAAAAAGCATTAGCTAATATTACTCCTGGTGTGGAAGTTCGCAGTCGCCGTATTGGTGGTGCAACATTTCAAATTCCGAGTGAAGTACGTGCCGACAGGAAAGTTTCTTTAAGCATTAAGTGGATGGTGAAATACAGCCGTGAAAGAAATGGCCGCAGTATGGCAGAAAAATTAGCTAACGAAATTGTAGCCGCCAGCAAAGGAGAAGGTGCTGCATTTAAAAAGAAAGAAGATACACACCGTATGGCGGAAGCAAATAAAGCTTTTGCGCACTTTAGGGTGTAAAAAATAGTTTTACTTATTAAAGCCGTTCTTGCAAAGAGCGGCTTTTTTATTTGGATATAAGCACAAGCTTTTATCAGTAACACTATGTTGTATTAATGTAAAGCTTCAGGTTAAGGTGGCGGTAAATATTTCTATACCATCCTCATGCAAAAATAGCGCTGCTGAAAAATCAATTCTTGCTTTTATGGTGCAAATGAGACTTTTGATATAAATTTTTATAACTTTAAATCTCACTTTAAAATGTTTGCTACATGAACACCAGGAGAAATTTTATAAAACAATCCAGCCTGTTGGGCGCTGGCTTATTTACAAACCCCGATGAGTTTTTTAAAAAGCAAAAAAAAGTAGGCATTCAACTGTATACTCTAAGAGAATTGGTTGCAAAAGATCCTAAATCAGTTTTTGAAAATATAGCCTCGTCTGGTTATAAAGAAGTGGAAATGTTTGGACTGGGTGCTGATGGAAATTTTTTTGGATTAACTCCGGCGGAAGTAAAAAATATTTTTAAAGCTAACGGGTTAAAAAGCCCCAGTGGCCATTACATGCCTAGTAAGTTTTTGTTTGAAAATGGGAATGGGGATGATGTAAAAATGATTTGTGATGCTGCAAATGTTTTAGGCAATAAATATTTTATTATACCGTGGCTAAGTCCCGAACAGCGCAAAAACATTGAACAGTATAAGGCGCTGGCAGAGCGCATTAACAAGGCTGCTGTTATTTGCAAACAAAACGGTTTGCAAATGGCTTATCATAACCACGATTTTGAGTTTGATAATTTTAACGGAGAAACCGGGTATGATGTTTTAATGAATAATACCGATAAAGAACTTGTGAAGCTTGAACTGGATTTGTACTGGGTGGTACGTGCCGGTTTAAACCCTGTTGACTTATTCAAAAAACAACCTGGCCGTTTTCATTTATGGCACGTTAAGGATATGAATAAAGCAGATAAAACCCACAATACAGAAGTGGGCAATGGCTCGGTTGATTTTAAAAATATTTTTGCCAATGCAAAACTTTCGGGTGTAAAGCATTATTTGATAGAGCAGGAAAATAATTACCAGCCAGATTTTTATGGCAGCATAAAAGCAAGTTGCAATTATGTCAAATCCAGCTTGTTTAAATAGCGAGGACTCTGAACAGTGAAATGCCTTCACTATTAGCATACATTTAATTTAATAATAGCAATTATAAAAAAAGCGGCTGCCTGTATAGGGTAGCCGCTTTTTATAAACAAAAGTGGGTATAGTAAAAGTTTAACTATTTACAACTCTCTATTTGAGATACTATTATCAAACTGTTATAAGTTTGTGTAATTGCTCTCAACAACCGTACTGTTTGCAAAATATTATTTTATTAAGGGCCTTCACCTAATTATTTTCTTCTTTAAATTTACTTTTCATAAAAAGCAAGTAGTGACGAAGATAAAAAGTACAGTAAGTAAAATTGGTTGTTTGCTTTTTATAGTTTGTATGGTGGCCTGTAAAAATAAAAATACTATACGGCAGCCTTTAAGCTGCTATGCACCGGGTAACAGCGGTATATTAAAAATTGACAGTCTGCTAAATAATATTCCTGTAAGTAAAGACACTTCTCACAACGGTATGGTATGGATTAAAGGTGGTGATTTTATAATGGGTGCTGGCGCCGCATAAGGATATGCGGAAGAGTATCCACAGCATAAAGTGGCCGTTAATAGTTTTTGGATGGATGCACATGAAGTTACCAATGCTGAGTTTGCCGCCTTTATAAATGCCACAGGGTATAGTATAACTGCAGAAAGAAAACCTGATTGGGAATTTTTACAACAACAACTGCCTGCAGGTACTCCCAAACCACATGATAGTTTGTTAACCGCAGGGTCTTTAGTTTTTACACCATCAAAAAATTCAGTGCCGTTAAATGATGCATCGCAATGGTGGCGTTTTGTAAAAGATGCAAACTGGAAACAACCCGAAGGCCCTTTAAGCAATTTAAATGGTAAAGAAAATCATCCCGTAGTGCAGGTGAGCTGGGAAGATGCGATGGCTTATTGTAAATGGGCGGGCAAACGTTTACCAACAGAGGCAGAATGGGAGTGGGCTGCAAAGGGCGGCAATAGCAATGCGATGTATAGCTGGGGGAATGCAGCACCAGGAAATGATTGGATGCCTGCAAACATTTGGCAGGGAAATTTTCCTTACAACAATACTATGCAGGATAATTATTTTACCACAGCACCTGTTAAAACATTTGCGCCAAATTCTTTTGGCTTGTATGATATGAGTGGTAATGTTTGGGAGTGGTGTGCAGATTGGATGGATGCTAATTATTACAAAACCTTTACCAATGGTGTAACGGCAAATCCCACTGGCCCGTCAGATGCAGCAATAACAACACACCCTTATCAAAAAGTTTTAAAAGGCGGTTCTTTTCTTTGCCACTACAGTTATTGTACAGGCTACCGCACTTCCAGGCGCAGCAGCAGCGGATGGGACAGTGGCAGTAACCATGCCGGTTTTCGTTGTGTAAAGTAATCCTCAGGACAGCACAGTATAGTATAGCTTGTGTGTAATAATGCTTACTTTTCATTTTTAGAAAACGATTGTAAACTATTATGATTAAAGCAGGATTGTTTGGTATTGGCCTCGATACCTATTGGCCGCAGTTTGAAGGCTTGCATGATAACCTGAACAATTTTCAGGATACCGTATATAAAAATATAAAAGAGCTTAATGCGGATGTAATTAATGCAGGTATAATTGATAACCCTGCCGCTGCTAAAAACGCTGCCGCTGTTTTTGATAAAGAACAGGTGGATGTTATTTTTTTATTGATAACTACCTACGCATTATCGCACAACGTACTGCCGGTGGTGCAGCAGGTAAAGGCTCCCATAATTGTTTTAAACCTGCAGCCGGAAAAAGCCATTGACTATGCTGCATTCAATGCAATAGGCGATAGAGGAAAAATGACCGGTGAGTGGTTAGCCTACTGTCAAAGTTGTGTGGCACCAGAAATTGCAAGTGTTTTTAACCGCTCAAAAATTTCATTCCATCTTATTAGTGGTTATTTGCAGGAGGCATATGTGTGGCAGGAAATAAAAGATTTTTTGCAAGCCCTGCATGTTAAAAAAATGATGAGCAATAACAGGGTTGGGCTGTTAGGCCATTATTACAATGGAATGCTTGATGTTTACAGCGATGTTACACAGCAGGCAGCCTGTTTTGGAAACCATTTTGAAATAATGGAAATGGGTACGCTGAAAAAGTTAAGAGATAATGTTACCAGCGAAGACATAAAAAATAAACTTACTGATTTCAGTAACGCATTTAACGTAGCTGCTGAATGTGAGGAAGCAGAATTAATCCGTGCTGCAAAAACTTCTGTAGCATTAGACAGGCTGATTACAGAAAATAATTTAGGCGCACTGGCATATTATTACGAAGGTGCAGGAGATGATAATTATCTGGATATTGTTACGTCACTCATACCAGGTTTAACCTTGCTTACAGGCCGTAACGTACCTGTAGCCGGTGAGTACGAAGTAAAAAATGTACAGGCGATGAAGATTATAGACCTGCTGGGTTGCGGTGGCTCTTTCTCCGAATTTTATGCAATGGATTTTAACGACAATATTATTTTGCTGGGGCATGATGGCCCTGCACATTTTAGTATTGCAGATGGTAAAGTGGGTTTGGTACCGCTGCCTGTTTATCATGGTAAACCGGGTAAAGGCCTGTCAATACAAATGAATGTGCAGCAGGGGCCGGTTACGTTATTATCAGTTTGCCAGGGTGCAGATGGTAAAATATTTTTTTTAGTGGCGGAAGGTGAGTCTGTTGCTGGGCCAACTTTGCAAATTGGCAATACCAATTCCCGGTACAAATTCAGTTTGCCCATCCGTGATTTTATAAATCAGTGGTCGTTGGCCGGGCCTTCGCACCACTGTGCTATTGGCGTTGGCCACAAGGCAGCGGTACTGCACAAACTTGCCAGCTTATTAAATATTGAGTGTAAGCAAATTGGTTAAACAAAAAATTCAGTATGCGTTTTGTTTTTTATACCCTCCTGCTTTTTTATTGTAATGCTGCAGCAGCGCAACAAAAAATTTTTATTGATAATGCAAACCCACAATTAACTACACTCGGTAAAATTGTAGATGCACATGATGGACGTATTATTCAGTTTGGGAAAAAATTTTACTGGTATGGCACTGCGTATGGTAACACAAACGGTTTTACCACCGCCAATGAGTATGTATGTTATTCCTCCATCAATTTAAAAGACTGGAAATATGAAGGGCCTTTATTGGCAAAAAAACCAACAGGTGTGTATTACCGTCCACATGTGGTGTATAATAAAAAAACAAACAAGTATATTTTGTGGTACAACTGGTATCCTAAATTATGGAACGGGCAGTTTGGCGTTGCAGAAAGCAATAATCCGCATGGGCCATTTAAAATTATAAATGATAATGTGCAGGTAAAACACAGCAGCCTTGGTGTTGGTGATTTAGGTGTTTTTACTGATGATGATGGTAAAGCATACCTCAGTTACAATACCATTACCGGGCATAAAGTTTCTGTAGAGTTATTAGATGAAACATATACGGCGAGCACTCGGCAGGGCAGCGAATTTATTGCAGAGCATTGTGAGGCTGGCAGTATGTTTAAACACAATGGGCTTTACTATTTATTAACGGATTACACCTGTTGTTTTTGCACACAGGGCTCTGGTGCAAAAGTTTTTACTGCCACTCATCCGCTGGGTAAATATGAGTACAGGCAAAATATTAACCGCCACCCCGGCCAGTTGGCAGCAGTACTGCAGGATGGTTTTGTAAACGATAATTTTTTTGAAACATTTACTGCTAAAGAGCAAAATGCAATAACGGTTAATTATAAAACAATCAGTAAGATAAATTTGCTTACAATACACCAGTTTACGGGTAACCGCAACGGGCAGTGTGGGCAGGTGCAAATACCTGCTGTGCATGACCCCATTTTAGAGTATGAGTTTACCCTTGAGTATTTTAATGAAGGCGAATGGAAAAATATAAATGCAGTAAAAAAGACCACCCAAAATCAGTCGCAGCAAATAATATATAATTACAGCTTTCCTGCTGTTGCTGCATCACAGTTTCGTATTACCCCTGTATACAGTGATACTTTATTTACATTACTTATTGCCGAAATAAGTTTTAATACAAAAGAAAAACCGGTTGTTTACAAAACCAATAGTGCAGCCGGAAAACCAATTATACCTGCGCAGCAAACTTATGTAATGCAAGTGCAAACTAATGCCGGAAAAAAATTAATTTGGATGGGAGATTTATGGGGCTCAGCATCAGACAATATAAAAGGCCACGACTATCAATTTTGGAGTACACCGTTACAGTTTTATAAAAACGGATTAATGCAGCCGCTGCAATGGGTTAACAATTATTCATTAAAACTAAAATAATACATGAAGCATACTATAATTGGAACCTGTGCCGTAATACTGTTGCTTACATCTTTTAGTTGTAACAGCAGTAAAAAAATAAATAAGCAGCAGGCAAAAAATCAGCCCTATAGTATTATTTTAATTGTGGCCGATGATTTAGGCCGCAACGATTTAGGCTGCTATGGAAACAATTTTATTGAAACCCCCAATTTAAATGCAATGGCAAGGCAAGGCATTAAATTTACCAATGCTTACGCTGCCGCACCACTGTGCAGCCCAAGCCGTGCAAGCATTATTACAGGGAATAATCCGGCACGGATAAATTTAACCGAACACCTGCATGGCTACAGCCCCGCAGGCCCGGGGCAAAAATTAATTACACCTAAAATTGAAACAGGCTTACCGCCTGCATTAATTACCATACCCGAAGCATTGCAACCTGCCGGTTACACAACAGCACATTTCGGTAAATGGCATTTGGGTACAGGTGCCAGCAGCCCTGCAGCCAATGGCTATAACAAAGTGTATGGCGGCGGTGCAGAGGGATTGCCCAAAACTTTTTTCTATCCATTCTTTAATGGAAAACCATACCCAGATTTATTAGCAGATACAAAAGAAGGTGATTACTTGGATGATGCATTAACTAATAAAGCTATTCAGTTTGTAAAAGAAAATAACACAAAGCCATTTTTTATTACGCTTAATTTTTATGCGCCGCATGTACCCATTGAAGGCAAACCTGCATTAGTAGAAAAGTATAAACAAAAAAGAGAGAAAGGCAGTTACACTACTTTGCCTAATAATGAATATGCCGCAATGGTAGAAAATATTGACTATAATGTTGGCAAACTGCTTGCTGTTTTAAATGAACTTAAACTAAATAACAACACAGTTGTTTTATTTACATCTGATAATGGAGGGCTGGATGTGCAGGAAGTGCCGGCTTTTGCCAAACATACACCACCAACCACCAACACACCATTTAAAGGTGGTAAAGGATACATTTATGAAGGTGGTATAAGAGAGCCTTGGTTGGTGTGGATGCCATCACTAATTAAAACGGGCAGAGAAGAAACAACGCTTGTTACAACCGATGATATTTTTAACACCTGCATGCAACTGGCTGCTGTAAATAAAAAAAGCCCCGATGGTGTAAGCATTGTGCCTTTGTTGGAAAATAAAACAATGCCTGCCCGAAATTATTATTTACACTTTCCGCATTACAGTCCGCAGCATGGTAAGCCCGGTGCTGTTGTAATAAAGGGCAATTATAAATTGATAGAATGGTATGAGGATGGAGCTTTAGAGTTATATAACTTAAGTAATGATGAAGGGGAAACAAATAATATTGCCCAAGCAAATCAGGCATTGGTATTGCAGTTAAAAGAGGAGCTGAGCAACTGGCGCAAAAATATTGGCGCAAATATGGCGGTGCCAAACCCTGGTTACAAAAAGTAAAGGCAGTATAAATTTTACAGTATGTACAATTCGTTTACAGAAGAAAATTTGCAATGGAAACAGTTTGTTACCGGTGATGAGGCTGCGTTTACAGAAATTTTCAAGCATTATTCCAAACCGCTTTTTAACTACGGGTATAAAATTGTGCAGGATGAAGAATTGGTTAAGGAATGCCTGCAAGAATTATTTTTATATCTGTGGAAAAGTAAAAGCAGTTTATCTGTTAATGTAGTGTCTGTACAGTCGTACCTCTTTCTTTCATTTAAGCGGATGTTGCTGCGCAAAAATAAGCAGCAGGCAAAAGTTATAAACTTAAACAGAAAACTGTACGAATCATTTACCGTGGAATATTCCATAGAACAGGTAATTGCCGAACGGGAGTTGGTAAGTGAACAGGAAAAATTATTAGCAAGTGCTTTGCAAAAACTCAGCAGCCGCCAAAAAGAAGCCATATACCTCCGCTTTTATTATAACATGAGCTACGAAGAAATTGGCGAAATAATGAGTATCAATTACCAGTCCCTCCGCAACCTTGTTTACAAAGCCATTAAAATGATGCACAGCCATCTAACAGAAAACAACGCATCCGGAGAAAATAAAATTTCTCTGGGCAGCTTCATGTCTATCTTATTCTGACCTTTTTCCTGCTTTTTTAATTTTTTTAGAACAAGTGGTTACAAAATTACCGGTACAGTCTCTTAGAAAGGTACAAGGCATAATGTACTCATTAATCAACAGCTATGCACCATTTTGAAAATTTTGAACTGGAAGATTTTGTATTGGATAACACCTTTAGAAACTGGGTGCTAAGGCCAAACTATGAGCTGGAAGCTATTGTAAAAGAATATTTAGATAAACAACCAACAAAGAAGAAGCTGGTTGAAGAAGCAAGAGTAGTTGTATTGGCTTTACAGGTGCAGGAAAAAACATTACCCGAAAAAGAATGGGAGCAAATATTTACCCAGTTTAAAAGCAGCCTGCAAACAGAAAGCAGTACTGTTGAAGCTAAAATACATACATCAGGAAAATTTAAATGGTTTAAATATGCAGCCGCTGCTATGTTAGTGGCAGCAGCAAGTTTTTTTTGGTGGAATAATCAAAGCCAGAAAAAAGTAAATGACCTGCAATACGTTTACCAAACTGTTTATGGAGAAATAAAAAAAATTACACTGCCAGATTCAACTTTGGTAACGTTAAATGCCAACAGCAAATTGGTGTTGGGCAATGTATGGACGGATAGTACCGACAGGGAAGTGTGGCTTGACGGAGAAGCTTATTTTGACGTTACCAAAAAAATAAACAGCGGCAACAAAAACTTTTATGTACACACTCCCAAAATGGATGTACAGGTTTTGGGCACCCGTTTTACTGTTAAAACTATCAGGGATTTTACAAGAGTGGTACTAACAGAGGGTAAAGTAAATATTAACTCCCCACAAAAACTACATACTGCCATATTGATGCAACCCGGCGAAGCTGTGGAGTTAAAAAATAAGCAGGTAATGCCGGTAAAAAAAGCAGTGCAGCCGGAATACTACAACGCATGGGTGGATAAGAAATTTATTTTAAACAATACGTCGCTAAAGGATATAGCCGCATTTATTAAAGAGTACTATGGTAAAGAGGTAAAGTTTGATGAAGAAAGTACCAGTCAGTTAAAATTAGATGGTACCTCATTGCCTGTGGAAGATGAAAAGACTTTTTTATCAATTATTGAACAGGCGGCTGGGGTGCATATTTCACAAACAAAAAATGAAATTTTTATTGGAAAATAGCTTTTAATAAAGCAACCAAATTCTTACTACTAAAACGAAATGCTTAATTATGAAAAAAATGCTTTTTGCATGGATGTTACTGTTTGTATCAATAGCCGGTATTGCACAAACAGAGTTTGCAGATAAAACGTATAACAGCAACAGTAGCGATACACAAACATCTTTAAAAAATGCTTTAAAAGACCTTGAAAAAAGGTACGGTGTAAATTTTGTGTGGATGAACGAACAGTGGGCCGCACTTAAAGTTGATATTCCTGAAAAGGAAAAAGACCTAGATAAAATATTACAATCCATGCTGGGTGTACATGGCCTTACATTTAAAAAAATTGATAAAAAAGTTTACCAGATTATTAATGGTAACGAGCAAAAAACTGAAGCAGGCAATGAATTTATTGCAGAAAGCAGTGCAATAATTCCAAATGGTAATCAGCAAAAGCAGGATGTTGAAATAACCGGTACGGTATATGACGAAGACGGTAATCCGTTAGAAGGTGCAAGCATAAGACTTAATAACAGTACCAAAGCTGTACAGTCTGGTAAAGATGGCCGCTTTAAATTAAATGTAACCGATGCTGAAAGGAACGGCATGTTGGAAATTTCCTACATAGGATTTACAACGCAATTAGTAAGCATAAAAAATAAGCAGATAGTTATTGTAAAGCTGGACCGTATTTCTAAAACACAAAATGAAGTAGTGGTGGTGGGGTATGGTACCCGTAAAAAAAATGATATAAGTGGCGCTGTAACGCAGGTTACCAGCGAAATGATAACCAAGCAACCAATTACAAGTATTGACCAGGGACTAGCGGGTATGGTGCCTGGTGTAACATTACGTGAGGGCACAGGCGCACCTGGTAGTGGTCCCGAAATTTTGGTTAGGGGTATTAATGGATTTGGCAGTAATAAACCACTTATTGTAATTGACGATGTGATTTTTGAAAATGGTAACGACCAGAATAATAATCCGCTGGCACTTATTAACCCTGAAGACGTAGAAAGTGTAACCGTATTAAAAGACGCTGCCACAAAAGCAATTTATGGCAGCCGTGCTACTGCAGGGGTTATATTAATTACAACAAAAAAAGGAAATATTGGAAAACCAAAAATTGGCTTTACCTCCAGCGTGGGTTTTGCAAACATACTCGGTTTTGAAAGGCCGGATGTTTTAAATGCAACAGAGCTTGCGCAGTTTAATAAAGAAAAAGAAATTGACAGGGTAAGAGCCGTAAATCCAGCTTATGCAGACCCGAAAATACCGGTGCCAGATGCTGACCTTGGTGCTGCTTTCAGATATGATCCTGCTTCTTTTGGTATTGGTACAAATTGGTTTGATGCAGTAACAAGGCAAGCCGTGGTGCAAAACCATAACATAAGCATAAGTGGCGGCACGCCCAACGTAAAATATTTTGTAAGCGGTAACTATTTAAATCAAGAAGGTGTAGTGGTACAAAATGGTTTGCAGCGTTTTGCTTTCCGTTCTAATGTAGATGTAAAAATTTCTGATAAAATACGTTTTGGTATAAACCTGAATCCATCACGTACAGAACAAAACCGCCCTGCTGATGATCCCGGAGGCGGACAGTTTAGTGCATACGGCACCATCACAAGTACTTATTGGGCAGATCCCTCTGCTTCCATTCATCAGCCTAATGGATTATTTAATTATACTACCAGAGGTACATTAACATCTAACTGGACTGCCAATCCGCTTTACCAGTTAAATGCAGAAAAAGAAAAAAGAAGGGCCACTCAAATTTTAGCAGGCACTTATTTAGAATTTGAACCAGTTAAAAATTTAATTTTTAAAACTAATCTAAACTATAATTTTTCACAAAGCCGCTCCCGTAATTTTCAACCAAGCACATTAGTTGGCGATGGCAGCCTTACGCCGCAGTTTCCTAATATTGACAGTGCAAGAGCGTTGCTTTTTAATTCTTCCACCAATAATATCATCAGTGATAACACCGTTCGTTATCGCCTGGTAAAAAATAAACACAATGCTGAATTATTAGTGGGCTATGCCATACAAGACCAGTCAACTGAAAATTCCACAATAAGTGCAAAGAGGCTGATTGACGAAAATTTTATTTTACCAGACTTTAATAATGTATCACAGGCAGTAATTGGCAACTTTACAGGTTCTGAAGAGTTTACCCGTTTCCGGCTTACATCTATTATTTCCAGGTTAAATTATACGTTTGATAATAAATACCTGTTGAACCTTTCTATTCGGCGTGACGGATCTTCAAGGTTTGGCAGAAATGTTCAGTACGGTACTTTTCCTGCAGGCTCGTTAGCATGGCGGGTAACTGAAGAAAAGTTTATGCAAAAACTTAAAAACAGCTGGCTGAATGAATTAAGGCTTGAAGTGGGATATGGTATAACTGGTAACCTTAACGGCGTTTCTGCCTATGGACATTTGGGGTCAATTACACAGGCTAATTATCAGTTTGGCAGCACCTATACTTTAGGAAATACATTAAGCGGTTTGCCCAACCCATTAATTACATGGGAAGAAAGTAACCAGTTTGATGCAGGCCTTAATGCATCGTTGTTTAATAAAAGAGTAAATGTTTCTTTTAACGTTTATCAGCAAATTACAGAGGGCCTGCTTGCAGGTATTCCCCTTTCATGGATTACAGGTTTTGGTTCTGTAACCGGCAATCAGGCAAGCCGTGTGCAAAACCGTGGTTTCGAAATTCAGGTGGACGGAGCTGTTATCCGAAGTAAAAATTTAAACTGGACAACAAGCATCAATGCATCAAAATATAAAAACAAAATTTTAGATTATTATTTACCTGGCGGTTTTTTAAATGGCCTTGCAGGTAATGGAACAAACGTGGCCATATCATTGCCCGGCGAACCTGTTGGTTTATACCGTGGTTTAAAAACAATGGGGTTATTTACTGCCGCAGAAATTGCTGACCCCACGGTGCCTAAATATGCAGGAGCCAGAGAAGGCAGCCAAAAATATTTTGATGGTAATGGTGATGGTAAATTAGGAATTGAAGAAGACTATGTAATACTGGGCAACCCACACCCCGATTTAATGTTTGGCTGGAACAACCAGCTTAACTATAAAGGCTTTTCATTACGTACCATTTTTGCAGGGCAGTTAGGTGGTTTAATTTACGATTTACGCAGAGAAATTATGTGGAACGTAGATGGCAATTTTAATGTAGACAGGCAAATGCTGGAAAGATGGCGCCCCGGTGATGACCCTGCAGCGAAAACATTTCCAACAACGGTATCGCTAACAGGCTCTACCACTAGGTATGTTCGCTTTCCTACAGACAATAAAATTTATGATGGCACTTATGTTGCGTTAAAAAATCTTACCGTAGGTTATAATATTGGCAGGGCAATAAATGGCAGAAAAAAAGTAGTAGAAGCAGCTGAATTTTATATTGGCATGCGTAATGTATTTTATGTATCAGCTTATAAATATGGTAACCCCGAAGTACGCCGTTCAAACGACGGTGGTGCATTACGAAGCATTAATTATGGCAGCTACCCCATTTCAAGAACTATTACACTGGGTTTAAATTTTACATTCTAAAAAATTAACGATATGCGATTTGCTAAATTTTTTACAGCAACTGTTCTTTTTGCACTGGTAATGTCAAGTTGCAAAAAAGAATATTTAACACTGGACCCTATTGACAGGTACAGCTTTTACAATTTTCCCACTAACGAAAGCCAGGTAGAACAGGCTGTTGCAGGTTGCTACCGAAAAGTTTTTCCAATTTATAATAGTTACATGTGGCTTTGGGGAGATATGCTTAGTGATAACACCAGCTTCAGGTATAACACAACCGACAGAGGCGGTATTGCTACAGAACAGTTAGATGAATTTGTAGCCAATGCACAGGAAGGAAATATTGGTGGCATGTACAGAGAATCTTTTGAAGGAGTGGAGAGAAGCAATTATGTGTTGCAGAATTTGGCTACTATTGGTTTTGCGTCAGACTCTGTTAAAGCAATCCGAGAAGCTGAAGCAAAATTTTTTAGGGCATTTCATTATTTTAATTTGGTAAGGTTGTATGGCGATGTGCCTGTTGTAACCTCGGTAATAACTGTTCCCGACCCTAACACAGCTGGTAATTACCCACGTAAACCAGTTAACCAAATTTATACCGATGTAATTATTCCTGATGCATTGGCTGCAATAAATAAATTACCCGTTACAGTACCTGCAGCACAAAAAGGCAGATTGGTAAAAGCAGCTGCACAAGTATTATTGGCGCAAGTGTATGTTACGCAAAAAAAGTTTCCTGAAGCGTTAACGGTATTAAATCAAATTACAGGCTTTTCTCTCAATCCTCAATATGTAAACAACTTTAATCCTGTTACAAAAAATGGGGTAGAGTCTATTTTTGAAATTCAAACCTTTCCTGTATCTACCGGCTATTCATTTACATTTATGAATAACTGGACACCCTGGGGTACAGGTACTACCATTTGGCCTGCAGGCTCTAACAGCCGTGGCGGATTAAACCAACCCACGAATGATTTAAACAATGCGTATGAAACTAATGATAACCGTAAAGCAGTTACAGTTGGAAGTACAGGCACAGGTCCGGCTACCATCTTATTCATGCGTAAATTTTTATATTACGATGTTGCTGCAAAACTTAATCCTTGTCAGTGGCCGGTGTACCGGTATGCCGATGTATTATTGATGCAGGCGGAGTGTTTAAATGAAGCATCTTTTCCTAATGCACAGGCATTTGCTGCACTTAATTTGGTGCGTACCCGTGCAGGTTTACCAAACAAAACACAGGGTAATGTAATACCAGCATTGGCTGTAAATACGCAAGATGAATTCAGGCTGGCAATAGAAAAAGAAAGAAGGGTTGAGTTTGCAGGTGAAGGATACCGCTGGTTTGATTTAGTGCGTACTAACAGGGCAACTGCAGTAATGACGGCACACGGTATTGCAGAAAAAGCCATTAAAACTACTTTAGACCCGGGTGCCTATACAAACATTAAACTGCAATTAGGCATTCCTTTCAGAGAAATACAACAGTTTGGCTATCCGCAAAACAGCGGCTGGTAATTTTTTTCATATAGCAACGGTTATGGTTAAAAGCCGGAGGAAACTTCGGCTTTATTTTTAAATTTATTTTAGTGAAATCACGACAAATATTTTTTCTGCTTTCCATTTTTTTGTACGCACCAAATGTGTTTGCACAGCCTGAGTATAAAACAAACTGGCAGGCGCAGTGGATTGGTTATACAGCAAACACGGCTCCCAATACTTTTCTGCGGTATCGTTACAACTTTCAATCAGACAATATTCCTAAACTGGCTGTTGCCCGCATTGCCTGCGACTCAAAATACTGGTTGTGGATTAATGGAAAGCTGGTGATATTTGAAGGCCAATTAAAAAGAGGCCCAACACCCAACGATACCTACTTTGATGAAGTATCAGTAAAAAAATATTTACAAAAGGGAAATAATACCATTTCTATTTTGATGTGGTACTGGGGTAAAGACGGCTTTTGTCATAAAAGCAGTGGTAAAGCCGGGTTATTGTTTGAATTGAATAGTGACAATAAAATTATAACAAGTAATAACCAATGGAAGATAAAAAAACATGCTGCTTACAAAAACAGTACTGCACCTTTTCCTAATTTTCGTTTACCAGAGCATAATATACATTACGATGCCCGGTTGGATAATGAAGAATGGTTGCAACCAAATTTTAATGATAACGATTGGGCTAATGCAACCATGCTTGCAAATGCCGGCGATGCACCCTGGAATAAATTATGCAAACGGCCTATTCCGCTTTGGTATAATAGTGGGTTAAAAAATTATGAAAACAAACCTTTAGTTGTAAATGGTAAACTAGTAATGCGGTTACCAAAAAATATTACCATTACTCCCTACTTTAAAATTGAAGCACAGGCTGGTTTGCTGATTGATATACGTACTGATAACTACTTAGGTGGCAATGCCCCAAACGTACGTGCCGAGTACATTACTAAAAACGGCCAGCAGGAATTTGAGACACCTGCATTTATAAATGGCCATGAAGTAATTTATAGTTTCCCCAAAGGCGTAAAAGTATTAGCTGTTAAGTACAGAGAAACAAAATACAATACTGAATACGTTGGTTACTTCAACAGCAGCGATGGTTTTTTAAATAGGCTGTGGCAAAAAAGTGCAACAACCCTAAATGTAAATATGAGAGATGGCATTCAAGATTCTCCGGACAGGGAAAGGGCACAATGGTGGGGAGATATTGTAATTGTGCTGGAAGAAATTTTTTACAGTTGCGATGCCAATGGTGTTGCTGCTATTAAAAAAGCCATCAGTAATTTGGTGGAGTGGCAGCGGAAGGACAGTGTATTGTTTTCTCCGGTGCCTGCTGGTAATTGGGATAAAGAATTGCCTGCCCAAATGCTTGCTTCAGTAAGTAAGTATGGTATTTGGAAGTATGTGGAAATGAGTGGTGATACTGCAATGGTGCGTTATACTTATCCCTTCATAAAAAAGTACATGGCCTTGTATCACTTAAATAATAAGGGCCTTGTAACACACCGTGCCGGCGACTGGGATTGGCATGACTGGGGCGATAAAATTGATACCGAAGTGCTGGACAATGCCTGGTATTATATGGCTTTAGAAGGTTGTTATAATATGGCAACTCATTTGCAATTAGATGATGATGCAAAAGAATATCAGCGGCAAATGCAAAGCATACAACAAAATTTTAAAAAGTATTTTTGGAAACAAAACCGCTTTGCAAGTGAGCAGTATAAATTTTATGCTGATGACAGGGCGAACGGTCTGGCTGTTTGTGCTGGTTTGGTAAGCAGGGAACAATGGCAAAAAATGAAACCAGTTTTAGATACCACTTTTTATGCCGGGCCTTACCTGGAGAAATATATTTTAGAAAGCTATTTTATAATGGGTGATGCGGCAGCAGGAATAAAACGTATGCAACACCGGTATGCAGAAATGGTAAATAACAAAAACATCAGCACTCTGTGGGAAGGATGGGAGATAGGCAGCAATACTTATGGCGGCGGCACTTATAACCACGGATGGACGGGCGGGCCTTTAAGTTTACTAAGTGGCTATGTAGCAGGAATACGGCCATTAAAAAATGGTTACAGTGCTTACGAAATAAAACCACAAACAGGCGGCCTTACACAAATAAATGCAGGTACACTTACTGCAAAAGGATTTATTAAAGTAAACCTTACAGTAAAGCAAAGCAAACTCAGTATGATTATTGAAACAATACAAGCAGATGGGCTGATAGTTATTCCAAAGATTAGAAAGTATAAGTCAGTTTTAATTAATGGTAAAACAAAAGCTGCCGGGTTTAATTATGTAAAAGAAGACGATAATTATTTATACTATGCCTGCGCCACCAAAAGCAAGTGGCACATAACAGCACAATAAAATAAAGTCAATCATAAAATTCCAGTACCTGTAAATAAATTTATTGTAAGATGTTTCAACATACTAATTTCAGCACCAGCAGTCCCCGGCCAATTTATTTACAAATTGCCGATGCAATACGAAAAGAGATTGATAAAGGTATTTTGCCTAAAGGCTACGTATTGCCTTCAATAAATAATTTTAGTAAAGACTATAGTGTAGCAAGAGATACTATAGAAAGGGCTTACAAAGTATTGCGCAAAGAGGGTTATATAAATTCGGTAAGAAGCAAAGGGTATTTTGTGAGTGAAAAGAAGAAGGCCGGGCTAAAAGTATTGCTGATTTTCAATAAGCTCAGTTCATTTAAAAAAATAGTGTATTACAGTTTTTTAGAAGCACTTGGCAAAAAAGCCACTATTCATCTGGCAGTACATCATTACAGCCTTTCTTTATTTGAAGAAATTATTGAGGCCAATAAAGGTAAATACGATTATTATGTGGTGATGCCTCATTTTGAAGAGGGTGTTACTACCGCACAAATTTGTCAGGCGCTGAACGAAATTCCGGAAACAGAACTGCTGCTGCTTGACAAAAACATACCTGAAATAAAAGGGTCTATGTCTGTTTATCAGGATTTTAAGCAAGACATTTATGAAGCACTGACCAATGTAAAAAAGAAACTGGCAAAGTATAAAACGATTACACTGGTTTTTCCAGACTTAAGTAATCACCCCGTAGAATTAATACAGGGCGTTAAGTTGTTTTGTAAAGAAAATAAAAAAGGGTTTAAAATTTTATCTAGGCCGCAGGCAGCCAAACTTGAAAAAGGCCAGGCATATATTTTAATTGAAGATGATGACTTGGCCATACTGATAAAAAAGATGCGTAGTGTAAATCTGGTTGCCGGAAAAAATATTGGTATTATTTCTTTTAATGAGACGCCGTTAAAAGACTTATTGGACATTACTGTTTTTACTACAGATTTTGCTAAAATGGGAGCAACGGCCGCTCAGCTTATTTCCCAAAAAAAATACCAGCAGGAAAAAAATCCGTTTCTTGTAATTGAAAGAGCGTCTTTGTAAATAGTCATTTATTATCAAGTAATAAATAATTTACGACTGTATTATTCGCTTGAAAAATCAACATTTATTTTTATGCAGTTTCCCTTTGTTTAAATTTTACTTTCCACTGGCTTACAGCCGGTGTTGTAGGTTGAAATTTAGATAAATAAGTGTAGCGTAAAATAGGGCTGTGTAGTGAATACACTAGCCAGTTGTAGTGAACCAAAGGCCAAACAGCAACAGCTTTATATTATACCGGCAAAACAAATATCGATAAGTATATCAGTATTTGTTTATAAGTATCTCTTGGCAAGTATATTACTTAAATCATTTTATTCCTGATTTGACAAGCCTTGCGAATCTTTTAATCGCTTAAAAATCAGCAGTTTTTTGTTTCTTTATTTAAATACCTTAATCCAACTAAAACTAAGAAATATGAAATTAGATAATAGCATTAGGGTATTTATACTGTCTATTACAAAGTAGCTTGTACAAGGTTGGTCTTTTGTAGCTATGCCTCGTTAACATGGAGGCAATTAATTCAATGCTTAATAGTGCATAAATGATTTCTTAGAAGATAAAATAGCAAGAAATTGTATGGTAAATTACTTGAATAAATTTAGGCAGACATTCAAAAAGAGTTTTCCAAAGCAAAGGTATTTTCGCCAAGATACCTCAAAAAAACTGATTGTTGAAATGTATGATTACTGCATGACAATGAGGCTGTCAAACTAACACAGCCTCATCACATCGTTTTACAAAGAGCGAGTGAATAGTTTTATGACAGAATAAGTTGATTGCACACTATTACAATTTCAGCTTTAAAAAATCTAATTTGCCCATGCTTGAATTGTGTATGGCAGGATACTTTATTAGCATCTTAAAGAAATGCCAATCCCAATTTCCCAAAACCCGTACAGGGCGGATAGTTGCGCCGGCTCTTAAGCTGGTTTATATGTGATTTCAAAAAGGAGGCTAGTTTAGCATGTGTTTATAAATGCCGCGTATACATTTACCTCGTTTTACCTCGTTTTTACGGTAATTAAGATTATCGGGCTAATAATTGGGTAGTAAGAGCTAAAAAACCTACATGCACCAACTTAATTTTATAATAGTTTAGCTTGGTATGTAATTACAACAAAAGTGTTTTTGGGTGCCTGTTATTTAGTTTATAAACGGATATTCGTTTATAAATTTCTGGTTTAGGTTTACGTTTCTTTATTTTAAAGAATGGCAGCAGGTTATCAAAAAATTTCCAAAACAGCCCTAATGGATGAGAATTTATGACGAAACTGTTTAAAATATTTGGTTACTTGATTTTAATAACATCTACTCTGTTTAGTTGTGCTGAAAGTGCCGAGCCTGCAACCACTTCAGCAAAACAGGATAGCGTACATTCTTGCATGGAAGTGCCGCAGCGATTTTCCTCAAATGGAGAAAGTAATGTGCTGGCATCAGGGGATACCTCACTTACAGGGATGGTGCTTATACCCGGTGGTACATTTCAAATGGGTGGCGATAATGAGCAGGCAAGTGCTGATGAATATCCCAAACATAAAGTGATAGTGGATTCCTTTTACATGGACATTACTGAAGTTACCAATGCTCAGTTTCAAAAATTTATAGACGCTACCGGTTATATAACAACCGCCGAACGCAAACCCGATTGGGATGAATTGAAAAAAACGGTTCCTCCGGGCACTCCCAAACCACCGGATAGTGTGCTGGTGGCCGCTTCATTAGTGTTTAAGCCAAGTAATGGCCCCGTTGATTTAAATAATTATTCTCAATGGTGGAGTTGGGTAGCAGGGGCTAATTGGAAACACCCTGAAGGACCAGGGAGCAACATAGCAGGAAAAGAAAATTATCCGGTAGTGCATGTAAGTTGGGATGATGCAATGGCTTATTGCAAATGGGCTGGAAAGCGATTGCCTACAGAAGCAGAGTGGGAGTATGCCGCCAGGGGAGGACTTATAAATAATATATATCCTTGGGGAAATGAGCATGTAAATACTGGTAGCCCTAAAACGAATAGCTGGGAGGGAAAGTTTCCATATTTAAATGAACAAAAGGATGGCAATATAAAAGCGGCACCTGTAAAGAGTTACAATTGTAACACATATGGATTGTTCGATATGGCAGGTAATGCTTGGGAGTGGTGCAGCGATTGGTACGATTATAATTATTACAAAACCTTGGAAGGTAAAATCACTTTAAACCCTAAAGGCTCTGCAAAAAGTTTTGACCCAGAAGAACCCCATACAGCTAAACGTAGTTTAAGAGGTGGTAGTTTTTTATGTAACGATGCCTACTGCAGCGGTTATAGAGTAGCAAGGAGAATGAAGAGTACCCCTGATACCGGGTTGGAGCATACCGGGTTCAGGTGTGTAAAGAATGTAAAAAAGAAGTGAAGTGCTAAGTTGTTATGACTTCGTTTTTAAGTGAAACAAATAATCAAACAACCTTATTCTGATTTTTATAAAGGTTACCCAGTTTAACACAAGAGGCTTACGAAAAATATATTTCTTAATTTCTTGTAGCCTTGCTTATACGCCAGCCATGTCTATATTTGATAATATTGCCAAAGAATTTATTGAGCAATTTCAAGCTTTCCCAGTAATTGTGCGTTCTCCCGGGCGCATCAATATTATTGGTGAACATACAGATTACAATGATGGCTTTGTACTGCCCGCCGCCATTGACAAAGCGGCTTATGTAGCAATATCGCTTCGTACAGATGGAGTGGTTCACCTGGTTGCAAAAGATTTGAATGAAACGTTTTTAACTAGCGTTGGCGATTTAAAGCCAGTAAGTACTGTAAGCTGGCCCAATTATATGCTGGGCATCGCAGCTCAATTTATAAAAAGAGGAAATGCAATACCAGGCTTTAATGCTGTATTATCAAGCGAAGTACCTATAGGTGCCGGACTTTCATCTTCTGCAGCTGTAGAATGTGCTACTGTATTTGCGTTAAATGAACTACTTAATACAAAACTGGACCGCTTAACTATGGTCAAAATGGCTCAAAAGGCCGAACATGAGTATGCCGGAGTAATGTGTGGCATCATGGATCAATTTGCTTCCATGATGGGTAAAAAGGACCATGTTATCATGTTGGATTGCCGCTCATTAGACTATGAATACAGGCCGTTCTTGCTCGACGGCTATAAGATTTTACTACTAAATACTAATGTAAAACATTCATTAGTCTCCAGCGAATATAATACAATAAAAAAACAATGTGCGCAGGCAGTTGAGTGGATACAACAACATCAGCCAGATGTGATAGCACTAAGAGATACTAACCAAGTGATGCTTGATGAATTTGTTTTGCCAAAGAACAATAATAATAATGTGATTTATAAAAGAAGCCGTTTTGTAGTACAAGAAATTGAACGGCTATTAGCCGGGTGCCAAGATCTTGAACAGGGAAATTTTAAAGCACTGGGCCAAAAAATGTTTGACACACATTTCGGACTTAGTAACATGTATGGTGTAAGTTGTAAAGAATTGGATTGGCTGGTTGATTACGTTAAAGATAATGAAGGTGTGATAGGCGCCAGAATGATGGGGGGAGGTTTTGGCGGCTGTACCATTAATCTGGTAAAAGATGAAGCAATCGAACCTTTAATTGAAAAAATAAAACCTGCTTATGAAGCAGCCCACGAACGGCCTTTAATATATTACAAAGTTTCAATTGAAAATGGTACTGAAAGATTAAGATAAAATAGAAATTAAACAAAGGGGTATTATAAACTTAGCCTTTAGTAAAAGTATTTTAAATTCATTTTCATTTTGCTTTCAATTTTTCGATAATTGGGAATGCTTTATGCAGATCGAGGTCTCCGAAATTTCTCTTGAACCAGCGTTTACTTTAATATCGCACAAGTTAACTGGGCTGCGTTAATAGCAGGTATATTTTCACAAAGCACTCCTTTCTCATTGCTAATCAACTTCTTTTAGGATGAATGGACATTTTTTAAGGCTAATAGAGCAAGAAAAAAACAGGTAAACAAGAATAAATTTGACTTTATTTTCAATAAACAACTGCTGTATGAAAAAATTCACACTTTTATTAATTGCTGTAATTAGCTTTTTCAGCGCCTTTGCCCAAAGCAAAACTGTTACCGGAACGGTAAGAGATGAGAAAGCCCAGGTTTTGGAATCGGTTACTGTACAAAACCTAACCACCAAAAAAATAGTATTGGTAAATAAAAATGGAAAGTTCTCCATTGAAGCCTCCCCAAAAGATGTTTTGCAGTTTACTTATACAGGTTATGAATTACATACCGAAATGGTGGGTGCTAAATCTGTAATTAATGTTAACTTAACCCCTTTAGATGTAGCTTTAGATGCTGTAGTGGTATCCGGTTATGGCATTAAAACATTTAAAAAAGACCAAACATCTGCCACCTCAAAAATTGATAAGGCATCGTTAGAGAATACTGCTCCTGTAAACATTTCAGAAGTGCTGCAGGGCAGAGCAGCCGGGGTAAACATTGTTTCAAATGATGGAACACCAGGTGCAGGTTTCAGTATTAATATCCGGGGTCTGGCAACTATTACAGCCGGCGCTAGCCCGTTAATTGTAATAGACAATATTCCTTATGCCAACAGTGCCGGTGATGCATTCAACCCACTTTCTGCAATTAACCCTAATGATATTGAATCAATAGACATTTTAAAAGATGCTTCAGCAACCGCATTATATGGTGTTGGTGCATCTAATGGGGTTATTGTAATAACTACTAAACAGGGAAAAAGCGGAAAGCCAAAATTTACATTTAGCTCAAAAGTAGGTATTGGTAAATTAACCCGTACGCTTGGTACGCTAAGCCCTCAGGAATATGCCGCATACCGTGCCGCTCTTTACCGCTCAGAAGCGGGTGACAATACAGGTTTTGCTACAACATATATCCCAAAGCCGGGAGAACCCGGGCTTTGGGAATTATTAGCCAACCCCACTGAGGCTGCAAAACTTGGAATTGACCCAAAAGCAATTTTGAATAATTTTTATGGCGTTACTAATTTATCAGGTTCAAACTGGCTCGACCTTATTACACAAAATACTATCCGCCAGTTTCATGATCTCAGCTTTTCAGGAGCAACTCCAGGCGGTACCTCTTACTTTGCATCTCTTGGATATGCAGATGAAAAAGGCACTATAATAAATTCAGGTTTCAGGCGCTTATCAAGCCGGCTGAATCTTGACCAGAAAATAAACAAAATATTCAGTGCAGGTCTTAAATTTCAATATACCAATACGTCTTATCAGGGTTTAATTGGCGATAATAGGTCTGACAATGCGATTGCACAAGCTAATTTTTTAAACCCATTTATAAACCGAGACAACATTATTGGAAATACGGAAGGAGCAATAAATAACGGAGGTAATGGTGTAGGTCCCGAGAGCCCCGAGTACAGAGTGAAGCAATTAGATGCAGGGCGACTAGCAAACTGGTTCAATGGAAATATTAATGTTTCTGCCAAGCCATTAAAGTGGCTAGAGTTAGTGCTGCAGGCAGGTGTAACAAATGAAGATTCTTACAGAGATACATATACTCCCAGCCTGTTGAGGGAAGGGCAAAATGTAAAAGGCAGGGTTGATATTACTGACAGAAGAGATTTACGTTGGGTATTTCAGCCAAGGATTGCCATCAACAAAACATTCGCAAAAAATCATCGTATTAATGGCACTTTTGCATTTGAAGCAAGAAAAGACAGGGCCGACCAGACATTTACCAGGTATGAACAGTTTGGAACAGAAGTATTGGGAATAAACAGTACTTCATCTGCACAATCAGTAAGAACCACACCTACATATACAGATATACGAGTACGTTCATACCTCGGAAGCGTACAATATGATTTCAAGAGAAAATATATTTTTAAAGCTACTACCCGTATTGATGAGTCATCAAGATTTGTAAAAGATAAGCAAGGTATATTTCCTGCAGTTTCTGCAGCATGGAATGTAATGGATGAGCCTTTTATGGATTTCGCCTCAAAGCTCATGTCAACTGTGAAATTCCGTGTTGGTTATGGAGTAACAGGTAACGACCAGATACCTTTAAATTCCGGTATCCCTTTGGGTAATATTTCTAATACCTTTTATCCCTTCAACAATGGGTTAACTACTGTAGTAAATCCCAGCAGTCGTTTTGCTAATTCTGATATTAGTTGGGAAACCACAAGAGGATTTAATCTTGGACTTGATTTAGGATTTTTAAAAGACAGGATTACACTAACTACTAACTACTACAGCAATACCACAAAAGATATTTTACTTGATGTGCAATTGCCGGGTTATACTGGTTTTACATCGTCGATAGTAAACAGCGGTTCAATACGAAACAAAGGGTTTGAACTGGAAATTGCATCGGCTAACATAAGGGGTAAAAAATTTAAATGGAATACCAATTTTAATATTTCATTTAACAGAAATGAAATTCTTGATTTAGGTGGTGTGCCCGAACTTGGTTTTAGAGCGGTAGGTACGGGTGGTTTACCTAACGATGTGTTACTGCGTATTGGCCAGCCAATTGGTGTCTATTATGGCACCATACAAGATGGGCTTGTAAATACAGATTTTGAACGATACAACTCTGCCAGAAAAACGCAGGATAATAATAACGGAGAGTTTCAGTTTTTTGACCTGAATGGCGATGGTATTATAGACAGGGACGAATATGTACCAATAGCATATACATTACCAGTGCATACAGGTGGTATTGGTAATACACTCACTTATAAAGGGTTTGAATTGTATGCCTTCTTCCGTTGGTCATTTGGAAATGATGTGGTGAACAATAATATCAACAGGGCATTTTATTTAAGAGGTGATAATAACTTGATAAACGATGTTTCAAACAGTATCTGGAACAGACAAAATCAGGATAGAAACTATCAATCATACGGAGCCATTTTTACAACTCGTATTAACAGTTTATTCTCAAGAAGCGAAATGGTGGAAGATGGGTCTTATCTCCGTTTTGAAACAATGCGTATTGGTTATTCATTACCTGCTAAATGGGTGAAGAAAGCAAAAATTTCATCAGCCAGATTCTCATTAACCGGTCAAAATCTTTTTGTACTCACAAGATATTCATGGTACGACCCGGAAGTAAACAGTGCCTTTGGTGTAAACAAGGGGTTATTTCCTGGTCTTGACCAAGGGGCATATCCACGGTCAAGGTTTATACTTTTTGGACTTGATGTGACATTTTAACCCACTAACGAACTTGAAAAAATGAATTGTATGAAGAATTTAATAAAAATAATAATTGCTGGATTGATTGTAGTGCAATTACCAGCTTGTAAAAAATTTACAACAGCTGAAATAAAAACAGAAATTGATTTATCTGGCTTTGGAAAAACCCCCACCGAAGCAAGTCTTTTGCTGGGGCAGGCCTATAATGAATTGCGTAATAATAATATTACAGGTTCTCAATTTTACCGGGCTTTTACCACCGATTATAATGTGCCGGCAACAGGTACCACTTTTGCACAAAGTGCTATAGCCCGTTTGAACTATGATGCAAGTGATGGGGAAGCATTCAGCATCTGGACCGACCATTATAAAGCAATATCAAGACCTAATCTAATAATTGAAAGAGCACAGGCTTTCGGAAAAGTACCGGGCATTTCTGCCGCAGACAGTACTAACTGGAGCAGGATAGAAGGAGAAGCAAGATTTCTTCGTGGCTTCTTATATTTTAATCTGGTAAGGTTGTACAGAAATGTACCAGTAATTGATAAATTTTTTACCGAGTTATCACAAATAGAAAACGTTGCCAACCTGCCTGCTGCACAAATGAAAGAACAGGAAGGCAAGGTGTACGATTTTATTATCAACGACCTTACAATGGCTTCTCAAATGTTGGCAAGCGCTCCTGAAAGGGGCAGAGCAGGTAAATTTACTGCATTGGCCTATCTGGGAAAAGTTCATTTGAACCGTGCCACCATTGCAAAACATAGAGATATGACTGGTGATGGCGCTGCAGACTACCAAAGTGCGGTGGCGGCTTTGCAACAGGTAATTGCTAGCGGACAGTATGCACTTAAAACTTACTATCCTGACAACTTCATCCGTGATAAACAATATGCAGGTAACAGGGAGTTCATATTTACGGTAGAATTTGAAGCATTAGATGGAGGCGCAGGAAGATTTGGAGACAATAGCGGTTTCATTAACAATGCCGGTGCAGTAGGAGATTTGATTGGTTCAGTGGCTGGTGCAAATGGTGCCAGTTTCGCAAATGATTTTGGCTGGTCTGCATTTGACTTTAGCTCACCGGGAGATATGGTGAGACGTTTTTGGACTTTTGAAGATGGTGATTTCAGGTCTTTTGAAACAAATGGAGTGGCCGGGTTACAAAACACTGCTGCTGATTGTCCAAATGGTGGTAATTGTGAAATATACATCCGTACCCGGGAGCCTTATCAATACACAAGGCCCTATTGGTTTGAAGCAGTAAATAATGCCAACTCATTTCGTTATCGTCCTGCTGCTGCTGATGTAGTAACCGGCCCCGGTGTAAATAATCGTTGGTTTTCCACCATATGGGGAGATGGAAATGCGAATAATACACCGATTATGCAGTTCGTTAAGTTCAGAAGAAATCCGCTTACCCAACCTAATTCCACAGGAGCTATTTATGATGCAGATATACCAGTTATGAGATATGCTGAAGTGCTGCTGATGTATGCGGAAGCAGGCAATGAGCTAGGTAGCCCAACAGCAGTACCAGCGGGGGGCATTTTAACACCTGTTGATGCAGTTAATTTGGTAAGGGACAGGGCAAGAAATTTTGTGTATTACCCGACACTTACTGTTAATTCCAAGATAATTGAAAACAGCACTTACACCCGTACATACGCTGATATTTTCAGAAGGGTACCAACATCTAATGTTGTTTACAGCCTTACACCGGGAGCCACTAACCCTGTGCTTACGATATTACAAGCAACCGATACAATGACAAAATACTTTAACCAGATTTGTGCATTTAGGGGCATTAGAGAAGTACCAGCAGCGCCAACTATCCGAAATTTTAAAGAGTTTCCGGCTACGGCGGGCTTTGTGCCAGACTTTTCAGGCGCACTTTCGCAAACACAATTCAGAAACGATTTGCTTGATGAAAGATGGAGGGAATTAGCAGGTGAGCAAAATTGCCGTTGGTATGATTTAACAAGGTATGGCACATTAATCAATCGTATAACCACAATTAAAAATCAGTTAAATCTACTAACAAAACGCACACTTGCAACCACACAGTTTGGAAGCAGCGTGTTAACCAACCCAAATCCAAAATTTCAGTACCTGCCTATACCGCAGCAAGAAATTGACAGAAATAAAAATCTGAAACAAAATGAAGGGTTTTAATAAAATCAATAATTAAAAATCACGCAATATGTTTACAAATATTAAATATAAAGTTTTACCAGTAGTGATTGCAGGTGTATTGTTTACATCTTGCCGCAAACAAGGTGTGGAGATAAAAGATGTAAATTTTACAGCGGACAAAACCACCGTAGCCGTAAATGAGGAAGTTACTTTTGCATTTACCGATGGTGCAGATGCGCTATCAATTTATACTGGGGATAACAGACGGGACTTTGAAAAAAGCCGCATTAAATTAGTAGAGCAAATGGGCTATACAGAGGAGCAGTTAAAAACCAATGTATATGCACTGCGTATCCCCGATATGAAGGAGTACCTTTTGTATATCCCTAAAATAAATGCTGTTCCCAGTGATTATACTTTTTCAGGTGCAGGTATGGAGATTTATAATGGTAAGTTAGTGCCGTGGGATTACTCAAATGCAACCAACTCCCGATATATAAAAATGAATATTGCTGATGGTAATCCATATACCCTTACCATTAAACCCGGCCAAGCCGTATTACCGCAAATGCTGAATTATACAAATGCAAATTTGACGGCTTTGGGTGCCCTTAATGCAACGGCAGTTAATAATTTCTCTCCTTATTGCTCCTTTCCAGATGGTTTTACCGCTGCAAGTACAACAGGTATTGGTGTAAAGTTTGGTGTGCAGGTTGTTATAGACGGTGCTGCTTCGCCTATATCTTATGGAACTACTACTGTGAGAGAATTATTAGACAATCTTTCATTTAATCTGCAAACAATTTTAACTGCGTGGCGTACCACCAATATCCCTTTGGGCAAAGACCCCAAAAAAGGAATTGATGAGATTCGCTTTATTTTTAATGCAGATGACCCTGCTGCAACAGATGATGACGGAGATTTGCTGTCTTACATAGGAAACGTTTATATGCAGGAAGTAAGGTTGGGTGATGCTGCAAATATGATACAGGCATTTAACGAAGGTGTCAAGATACCTTATGTATATCCAAACAATACCCAAACTTAC
>JAGVCC010000280.1 GCA_020059395.1 Chitinophagales bacterium
AACAGTGCAATGAATATGGCTGCAGATATGGGCATTGAAATTTTAACTGAAACACAATACAGCGCATTACAGCAACTGGGAGCTTTTGATTTAAAAACATCCAGCTGGATATTAACTCCCACCAGTATTAGAAAACTGGGTGGTGCACTTTTTTGTGACCGCCGCTACGATACCATTTTTGTTTACCACAACGGTGCAGAATCATATTATGCTGCAAGAGGATTTAGAGGATGTTTAAGCGTATAACAGCAATGCAAAACGAAATTAAAATACCAACAGTGCATTTGTTTCAATTATTGGATGAAATGCTGACAGATGTTTTGCAATAGCTAGCTTACTAGCTTAGTGATGCTGCATGGAAATTATTTTCTAAAAGCTTACGGCCAACAGATGTAATGGATAAAGTGGAGATACATGGAGATAAAACATTAGGGCTGCAGGTGCTGGAGTTAGTGGCGGTGATGGCGTAAAAAATCAGCAAACTTAAACTCAAAAACTTCACATATTTTCTTTTGCAAAAAAATGTTTCATTATTATTTTACTGGCTCCACCTGTAGCTCTTCCCACGGTGTGGTACCATCTTTTTCTCTTTTAAAATTATAATCGTTACTGCTGCCAATTACAATTTCGGCGGTGGTATATATTTTGCAGCCTTCCATTAAATGGCCACCAATGGTTTTTCCTGTGCTGTCGCTTACACTTATATGTATATGAGAGCCGTTTACAGAAACAGTACCTGTTACACTCACAATTTCAAAATGGCCGTTGTCTTTGGCGCCTTCTGGCTGGTTGGCAAAACGGATATTGTATTCGGTAAGGCTGCCCACACAGGTATTTATCCAGCCGGCTTTTATTTGCTTTTCGGCAACAAAATTTTGTATTCCCTGTTTCAAATCTTGCCCCGGTTTAAGGCGGAAGGCGTAACTTGTAGTTGACATTTTAGCTGACGGTTTACTTGAGTATGAAGATAGCAGAATCAAAGCGAACAACAGCCCCCTCCGCCCCCTAAAAGGGGAACCTTGGAGTACATAATCCGAAGCAGTTTTGTAAAAGTTGCTAAGTATTTTAAGTTTAGTTTTACTGAACAAAGAACCAATCAAAAATATTATCATTTGAAGCATAAGTTAAATTTACTGACCCGTTCCTTGTACTTCAGAAAAGGGAATCAGAAGAATAAGACCTTATTTGTTAAACTTATTTAAAGATAACTTGTTTTAGAAACTACAGGAATTAGTTTTGCGTAAGTAATGAAAATTTTTAAAATGCTTAAATCACTCTTAGTACCAATTATAAGTTTAATGGCATTGCAAAGCTGTGCCCAAAAAGACAGTAACACAAAAACTAAAAAGGAGGCAAAGAAAATGACGACTACAACCACCAATACAAATTTAGATACCGCCACTTTTGGCACCGGCTGCTTTTGGTGTACAGAGGCGGTGTTTCAGCAATTAAACGGTGTGGAAAAAGTTACCAGCGGCTACAGCGGCGGCCATACCGCCAAACCCACTTATAAAGAAGTGTGCAGTGGCACCACCGGCTATGCTGAATGTTTGAATATTGTGTACGACACCACTAAAATTACATTTGATGAACTGCTGGAAGTTTTTTGGCAGGTACATGACCCTACAACATTAAACCGCCAGGGTGCCGATGTGGGTACACAATACCGCAGTGTGGTGTTTTACCACAACGATGAACAAAAAGCAAAAGTTGAAAAGTATAAAGCTGAGCTTGATAAAAGCGGCGCATGGGATAACCCTGTTGTAACTTCTATTGAAAAGATGGAAATCTTTTACCCTGCTGAAGATTATCACCAGAATTATTATATTAACAATACCGGGGATGGCTATTGTCAGTTTGTAATAAGGCCCAAGGTAGAAAAGTTTGAAAAAGTGTTTAAGGATAAACTGAAGAAAACCCCAAACCCCTAAAGGGGCTTACGAAGAGTACACAAATTTTTATTTCAGTTAATAATAGAAGATAAAAATATCAAAAGCTCCAAAAGTACCTTCAGGGTATTTAGGGGCTTTTCTTTTTTGTATGACGCAGCTCCAGCAAATTCAAACTATTTGGCGGAAAATTGTTAATGTTGTTGTGTACTAAGTGTATCGCCATATCATACCACAGCGGTACAACCGGTGCATCTGCAATAATTAATTTATCCATTTGCTGATACAGTTTGTAAAGCAGACTGTCGTTTTTTTCTGCCAGTGCTTTTTCATATAATACATCAAAAGCTGCATTTTTGTAACGGGTGTAATTAGGCGGTGCAGGGTTTTTGCTGTAAAACACACTCAGGTAATTTTCTGCATCGGGGTAATCAGCTATCCAGCTGCCACGAAAAAACAAAGCCTGCGATTTAGATGTTTGCTCCAGCAATAAACTTTTTTGTATTACTTCTACCTGTATGTTAATGCCCACCTGTTTTAATTCGTTGGCAATGTAACTGCCCAAATCGCCATAAATGGGAATGGTAAGCAGTTTTATTGGCGGCATATTTTTTCCTTCAGCAAATCCAGCTTCTGCCAATAACTGTTTTGCTTTTGCCGGGTTGTAGGTGTAGCCCTTTACATTCACCGAATCGAATGATGGTAAACCGCAGGGTATAAAACCACTTTCGGCAGCAATGCCAATGGAGTTACGCAGGTACAGCATCATTTTCCTTCTGTCGAACCCATAATTAATAGCCTGCCGTATTTTTTGCAAACGCAGCGGAGAGTTTTTTACAACTTCATTTTGTTCATCTACCAAAATACCGAGGTATTCAATATTTAAATAAGGTTGTTTTTGCAAAACAATTTTTCCTTGCCATGTTTTTTTAAGGTTGCCGGTTTTGGTCAGCACTTCATCTTTAAAGCTTGCATCAATATCATCAATAAAATCCAAGCGCTGCTGCTGAAACTCTAAAAACTCCGTTGCTTTGCTATCGTAAAAAGAAACTTTAATACCATCCAAATATGGCAGGCGTTTGCCGCTGCTGTCTTTTTCAAAATAGTTCGTATTCTTTTTTAAAACCAACGCCTGTCCTTCTTCCCAGGCCACCAGTTGAAATGGGCCGGTGCCAACAGCGTGGCGGCGAAACTCGTTACCATATTTTTCTACCGCTTCATGCGGCACAACAGAGCAATACTGCATACTCAATATGCCGAGTATAGAATGAAAAGGGCGAATTAATTTGAATTGAAAAACAGAATCGTTCAGTGCTTTAAAACCATTGGCACTGTCAACACGGTTATTAAAAATCCATGCGCCGGGGCTTGAGGTGTTTTTATCAACTATGCGGTTAAAACTGTAGGCAACATCTTGTGCTGTAAGTTTACGGCCTTTCCCTTTTTCAAAACAGGCATCATCACTAAAGTAAATACTGTCCTTTAAATAAAAAGTAAAAGTGAGATTGTCTTTTGAAATTTCCCAACGCTTTGCAAGCGATGGGGCTATCTGCATATTGCTGTCAATTTCCACCAGTGTATTATAGAGCTGATGCACCGCCCACATTACCTGTTTATTTTTTGCAAATGCAGGGTCAAGGCTGGCAAGGCCACTGCTTTCGTTGTAGCGGAAAATGGCTTTATCGGGGTGCTGATGTGTTGAGCAGGAAAAAATCAAAAGGCAAAAGTCAAAAAGCAAAAAACAAACAGCATATTTATTTGACAAATGGCGCATGATTAACAATAAAGAAATCTAAATTAGCACTTAATAAACAAATACACATGAAGCAAGTATCCAAAACTGCAGCATTTTTTATTTTTTACTTTTTACTTTTTACTTCTTCTCAAGCGCAGCCTTTAAAACCAATGCAAAAATTTACACATGCTGATACACTGCGGGGCACATATGGTGCTACAAGAGATTGGTGGGATGTGCTGAAATATGATTTGCATGTGAAGTTTAATATACAGGATAGTACGATTAGCGGATATAATGTAATTCAGTTTAAAACTTTAAAAAAAGGTGCTGTAATGCAGATTGATTTACAGGAGCCGATGATATTAGATAGTTTAAATTATACCTTTTATGGCAATTACAAAGACGAACATTTTAAAGTGAATTTTTCAAAAGATGGCAATGCTTATTTATTTCCTTTACCACAGAGGACACAAGGTGGTAAAGGTGACTTGCCCAATACAATAACCGCATACTTCCACGGCAAACCCCGTATTGCCCGCCGTCCGCCTTGGGATGGTGGTTTAATCTGGAAAAAAAGTGCCGATGGCAGCCCTTGGGTAAGTGCCGCCTGCCAGGGTTTGGGTGCCAGTGTGTGGTATCCTTGTAAAGATCATCAAAGCGATGAACCCGACAGTGCAGCTTTAAATATTACCTGCCCCGACAGTTTAACTGCAGTAGGTAACGGCCGCTTCAGAGGCAAAACAGTTAATGGCGATGGCACAGCCACTTACAGCTGGGCTGTAACAGAACCCATCAATAATTACAACATCATTCCCTACATTGGTAAATACACTCACTTTAGCGAAGTGTTTAAAGGAGAGAAAGGAGACATTGATATGGATTACTGGGTGCTTGAAGAAAATTTACAAAAAGCAAAAAAACATTTTGCCGATGCCCCCCGAATGATGAAAGCATTTGAACATTGGTTTGGGCCCTACCCTTTTCGTAAAGACAGTTATAAATTAGTGGATGCACCGCACCTTGGTATGGAACACCAAAGTGCCACGGCTTATGGCAACAAATATCAAAATGGTTATTTGGGCCGGGATATGAGCG
>JAGVCC010000037.1 GCA_020059395.1 Chitinophagales bacterium
AACTAACCGCTGGAACGAAATTTTAGAAAAAGCATCTTTAAAGGGAGAAAAACTTGGGTTAAGCAAAGAATTTATTACCAAGTATTTTGATGCCATACACTTAGAAAGTATCAACCATCAGAATAAAATAATGAACAGTTGATAGAACCTGCCTACCGGCAGGCAGGCACAGATGAAACTGATTAAAAGTATGAACACCAATTTTTTATGCTAAGAGTTGAAAATACTTTTTCGGAAAAAAAAGTAACATATTACTTTGATGCCAATTTTTCATTGCTGTATGAATTAACCGAACAGGCCACTACGGTTTTAATTACAGATGAAAATGTTTTTGCACTGCATCAAAATAAATTCAGCGGGTGGAAAACGATTGTGATAAAAGCAGGAGAGGAGCATAAGCAGCAAAGTACTGTTGATTACATTATAAGCGAACTGATACGGCTGGAAGCAGACCGTAAAACATTTATTGTAGGCATTGGCGGCGGTGTGGTTACCGATATTACGGGTTATGCTGCCAGCGTTTACATGCGTGGGTTAAAGTTTGCATTTATTCCCACTACTGTTTTAGCAATGGTAGATGCATCTATTGGCGGAAAAAATGGAGTGGATGTCGGCGTATATAAAAATTTAGTGGGCTTAATTAAGCAGCCAGATTTTTTGTTGTTCGATTATTCGCTGCTGCAAACATTGCCCCATGCACAATGGGTAAATGGTTTTGCAGAAGTGATAAAACATGCCTGTATTAAAGATGCCAGCCTGTTTGCAGTTTTAGAAAAATATACATTGCATGATTTTAAGCAAAACGAAAAATTACTAGCTGAGCTGATTGAAACCAACGTAAATATAAAAACAGCTGTGGTGGTAATGGATGAATTTGAGCAGGGTGACCGTAAGCTTTTAAACTTTGGCCACACGGTTGGCCATGCTATTGAAAATATGCATGAATTGCTGCATGGCCATGCAATAAGCATTGGTATTGTGGCCGCCTGCAATTTATCGGAGCAATTAACCAGTTTACATTTTGATGAAGCAAAGCGTATAGTAATGCTGCTGGCAAAATATCATTTGCCTGTTGACATTGAAACTGACTACGAAAAAGTTTTTGAAGTGTTGAAGATGGATAAAAAGCGTGCAAAAAATGAAATGAATTTTATCCTGTTAACTAAAATTGGCAATGCCATAATACAACCCATACCATTAGACATACTGCATAAGCAGTTAAAAGAAATTTTATAGTGAAGGCAACAATACAACCCTCATCAATTAAAGGAATCATTACAGCACCTACCAGTAAAAGCAGTATGCAGCGTGCCTGCGCAGCAGCGCTGTTGCACAATGGCACTACTGTAATAAATAATCCGGGGCGAAGCAATGATGATTTAGCTGCACTGGATATTATACAGAAATTAGAGGCTGTTGTAAATGAAAATGAAGACGGTTCGTTAACAATAAAAGGCAGCGAAATTTTAGTGTCTTCGAAAGTCCCCTCTTCGGGAGGGGATTTAGGGAAGGCTGAAATAAATTGTGGCGAAAGCGGTTTATCCATCAGAATGTTTACACCAATAGCTGCATTAAGTAATCAATCCATTACAATAAATGGTACTGGGAGTTTGGTAAAACGCCCTATGAATTTTTTTGATGAAATTTTCCCAAAATTGGGTATTCAAATTTTATCTAACAATGGTTATCTGCCAATAAAAATTAATGGGCCTTTACAGGCAAATGCAATTAAAATTGATGGTTCATTAAGCTCTCAGTTTTTAACAGGTTTATTATTTGCATTTGCTAAAGCAGTAACAGCGCCTGTTATCATTACGGTAGATAATCTAAAGAGTAAACCATATATCGACTTAACATTGCAGGTAATGGCGCATTTTGGGTATAAGGTTGAAAATAATAATTACGAATCATTCACCATTCATCCTGTAAACTTTCAACCATCAACTATCAACTATAAAGTTGAAGGTGACTGGAGCGGCGGTGCCTTTTTATTAGTAGCTGGTGCCATTTGCGGCAATATTACTGTTACCGGGTTAGATGTTTTTTCCACGCAGGCAGATAAAGCAATTTTACAGGCATTAATTGATTGCGGCGCAAATATATCCATTGAAGAAAAGCAAATTTCCTTTGGAGCATCAATGAATAATAGAGGCAAACCATTTCAATTTAACGCAACTGATTGCCCGGATTTATTTCCGCCATTAGTTGCTTTAGCAGCTTACTGCAACGGCACAACCGCCATAACAGGCGTAAGTCGATTAGCTCATAAGGAAAGTAACCGGGGCTTAACCTTGCAGGATGAGTTTGCAAAAATGGGTATTGAAATAATTTTGCAGGATGATTTAATGCTGGTAAAAGGGGGAGCCGGTATAAAAGGTGCTACAGTACATTCACGGCACGACCATCGAATTGCAATGGCTTGCACTGTGGCTGCATTAAAAGCAAATGGTGAAACTGTAATTGCGGAAGCGGAAGCAGTAAATAAATCTTACCCCAATTTTTACGAACATTTGCAGTTGTTAAATGCTGATGTTAATTTAGAAGATATTAAGTAAATTTGATAAAATTTCCAATCATGAAATTTATTGAAAAAGA
>JAGVCC010000304.1 GCA_020059395.1 Chitinophagales bacterium
ACAATTTCAAGCAATCAAACTTTTTACCCCAAGCCTGAAAAAGCAAAACCTGCTGCAAAGCAAAAAAAGAAAGGTTAAATTTTACTAAAAAACTCTGATGGATGCACTTGCATTGCTTTGGCAATTGCTAGCAGGTGGCTTATTCTGGTATTAATTACTCCACGTTCAATCCGGCTCAATTGCATTGGCTCAATACCTGCTTCCCAGGCAACATCTTCTTGAGTAAGCTGCTTTTTTAAAAGGATATCCCTTACCCGCTTTCCAAAAGCCACAATACCTTCCTTATCTCTTAAATATTTTGCCAATACCTGAAATTCAGGTAATCAGAAAAGTATATTATAGTCAAATTTGTATATTAAAATATTTTTACTTAATATTCGAATTAAATATTTTTGTTACCCAAATTTTAAATTATGAAGAATGTAATTTTGAGTTGTGCAATGTTACTTTCAATAGTAAGTTGTAAAAAAGAATATGCTGGCCTAACAAAAGCAGCTGACGAATTAAAAGAGGTTAAAGACTCCATAATTATCCCTGTTAAGAGTGACACGTTAGTACAAAAATTTTTCATTCTTCCTGATACAATACATGGGGAAATAAGAAAAGTTGCAATTGATGTTAAGGAACAGAATAGCAAATACAATTTTCTTTCTGATTTTATCAAAAAAAATGGACTACCAGTTTGGGAAAAAACACTATCAAACATCAAAATACATTCACTGGAAACTACATCACTACAAGATACCGTTAGTTTTTTTATCCCGATAAAAGCACTAAAAAGTAATGAAATCACTGCCTTTATTGCCTGCATGAAAACAAACAATAGTTACAACTACAGAATGTATAAAAAAAGCTTCTTGTCAATAGTAACTCCTTCAACTAACTTCAAACCAAATCTTGTTGATAATGCTTTTGGGCTATTTGCTTTTTTTGAGAAAAAAATAAACAATAATGACTCTATTTACATTAACGGAAGAATCAATAAATCGTTTGCAAATACAGTGGTTTCATTTAATAATAATAACGTCAGTAGTTTTTTTGCCTACCATTCAATGCAAATTTGCATAAGAATTGGCAGTGGTAATCATAACAATACTTTTTCAGTAGTTATAGGGCAATACCTATGCACAAGTTTTTGGGTTAGCGAATGGACTGGTGGTGGCACTGTCTTGTCGGCTTGGTGGTTTGACGATGGTGGTGGTTTTGGAACTTCGGGTGGCAATACCAATTACTCCGAAACAGTTTTGGCGTTACAAAATATATTGGGGGTTGGCAGCCAGGAAAGTGATTTTTTACAGAATAATCCTGAAATTGCAAATCAAATTCTTCATTACCTTCAAACGACAAATAGAAATTTAGACGAGGCGAAAGAAATTTCGAAAGAACATATAATCAAAATGCTAAATAGTATTGAATATCATAATTTTGTACTTGGGCATGCGCAAACCACAACCTCTGGAATAGTTTGGTGGGAAGATGATAATTGGCTAAACAACCCGGTAAATTTCAATTTAGATATTGATGCACCCGCTAACCAATTAGATCAGTTAAATGTTGCTGAAAAACTACTCGTTGGTGTTTATCCAGTGCAAGCCTATCAAATAATGAAAAATGTGAACACGGCGAAAGATTTTACGGCAAGCACAATGGGGGCAAGCGGTGGTCTAAATGATAAGAAAGATGCATTCAGGCATGCATTTTTCAAGCTATAAATACAAGAGATGTAACACCAAGGATAGTACCTGGCTATATGCCTGCATCTAATATAGTATTACAATTTGCCAACGCTCACGAAAGTGAAGTACCCTCGGCACTAAATCTTGAAAAAGATATGGATTTGTTCAATAATTCAGTAGGGATAAACTACTGTTTGAATTGTTGGACAACTTCAAATAGCTCAATAGCTAGTGCAATTTTAACTAAATTAAATAATGGAGATTTACGTTACATAAAGCCCCTTGATTTTGTGGCATCCCCGACTTATGATGCAAATCGTGACGGTATCCAAGATTGCTCAACCTGTTTGAATGGAATTTTACCTTCTTCAGTACTTAAACCAACGAACCAATAGAAATGCGTATTATTTCACTAATTATATTTGTAATAATCTTGTTAAGATGTTCTGGTTTAAGCCAATCTAATCATGGCTTGAAAAATCAGGAAATAATTATAGAACATCTAACAAAGGATTCCGTAATTAGCTTTTTAGATTTCAAAAATGATACTTTGAAAATATTACGTAAGGTCGAAGTCTTGGAAAATGAAAACTCTGATACTATTACGTTGGGGTATTCAATAATCCCACCAAAATTTAAAGGAGCCATATTCTTTATACAAAATGGATTAGATAATTCCAGTGCTGTATATTTAGACCCTAACGAAGATTTGGATATTAACAAGGATGTATCTTATGCAAAGTTGTTCACTATAAGTTTATTTGGACAAAATCCTGATAAGGTTTTTAAGAGAATAAAACTAAAAATTAGCTTGAAGTAAATTTAAATACAATTTACTTTATTTAATAGAATACATATTTTTAGCTATTTTAATGCGGGCTTGGGTCTTACTCAAGCCCGTAATTTATTAAGATACTTTCTTAACTTGCATCATTAACAGTTTTATAGAATAAATACCGTAGAAGAGATTAACGCCAATGCTGTTGAAAAAACAACTTGCTGTCTACGTAAAATTGATAACATATAACCTTCTCCGATTCTCACTCCCATCGTGTGAACAGAATGGAGCTCATCAACATGCAAAAAGAAGAACTACGCAAACAACAGGCATTAGAATACCACGCCAAGGGAAGACCCGGTAAAATTGAAGTGGTGCCTACCAAAGAAGCAAAAACACAAAGAGATTTATCATTAGCATATTCACCCGGCGTAGCAGTACCATGCCTTGCTATTAAAGACAATCCGGAAGATGTTTACAAATACACCAGCAAAGGAAACCTTGTTGCAGTAATTAGTAATGGCACGGCTGTTTTAGGGTTAGGGGATATTGGCCCGGAGGCCGGGAAGCCAGTAATGGAAGGCAAAGGTGTATTGTTTAAAATTTTTGCCGACATTGATGTATTTGATATTGAAATAAACGAGAAAGACCCGGAGAAATTTGTACAGATTGTGCATGCACTGGAGCCAACATTTGGTGGTATTAATTTAGAAGATATTAAAGCACCTGAATGCTTTTACATAGAGCAGGAACTGAAGAAGCGCTGCAAAATTCCTGTAATGCATGATGACCAGCATGGCACCGCCATTATAAGTGCCGCCGCATTGCTGAATGCGCTGGAACTGCAAAAGAAAAAAATTGATAAAATACGTTTTGTAGTAAATGGTGCAGGCGCTGCCGCAATGGCCTGTATAAAATTGTATGAAAGCCTGGGGGCAAGGCATGATAACTTTATGATGTTTGACCGCAAAGGGATAATTTATAAAGGCCGCCCCGATAACGACGAACAAAAGAAACATTTTGCCGCAGATGAAAAATACAAAGACTATGATTTGGCAAAAGCATTTAAAGATGCTGACGTATTTATAGGGCTGAGTGCCGGCAATACCGTTACTGCGGATATGGTTAAAAGCATGGCCAAAAACCCAATTGTATTTGCCATGGCCAATCCCGATCCTGAAATTAGTTACGAAGATGCCGTTGCAGCCCGCAAAGATGTTATTATGGCCACAGGCCGCAGCGATTATCCTAATCAGGTAAATAATGTATTAGGCTTTCCATATATTTTTCGTGGAGCGTTAGATGTAAGGGCAACTACAATTAACGAAGCAATGAAACTGGCAGCAGTAAAAGCATTGGCAGCACTTACAAAAGAGCCTGTTCCGGATATGGTAAATCTTGCTTATAATGAAAAAAGTATTTCTTTTGGGCCAAATTACATTATACCCAAACCGGTTGACCCAAGGCTGTTGAGTACAGTAGCACCAGCAGTTGCAAAAGCTGCCATGGAAAGTGGTGTTGCAAAAAAAACTATTACAGACTGGGCTGCATATGAAGTAGAGCTGAATAAACGTTTGGGACTAGACAATCAATTAAGCCGTGTTATTGGAAACAAAGCAAGGCGTGACCCAAAACGGGTGGTTTTTGCTGATGCAGAAAATTTAAAAATATTGAAGGTGGCACAAATGGTGCAGGATGAAGGCGTGGGCTATCCTGTTTTATTAGGCGATGAAAACCGCATAAATAAAATTGCTGCTGAAAATGGGATTGATTTGGAAGGCATGCCCATCATTAATCCTAAAGGAGATGCCACTGAAGAAATGCGCAAAAATTTTGGCGAAATATTTTTTGCAAAACGCCAGCGCCGTGGTGTAAATAAGTACGAGAGTGCTAAGCTGATGAAAGACCGTAATTACTTTGGCTGTATGCTGGTGGAAACAGGTGAAGCAGATTGCATGATCAGTGGTTTAAGCCGCACCTATCCCGATACTATTAAACCAGCACTGCAGGTAATTGGTACCGAACCCGGCGTTAAAAAAATTGCCGGTATGTATATCATGTTTACCAAGCGTGGGCCATTATTTTTAGCAGATACCACCATTAATTTTAACCCCACAGCAGAAGAACTGGCAGAAATAACTTTATTGGTAGCCAACGAAGTGCGCCACTTTAATATTACACCACGTATTGCCATGTTAAGCTATGCCAACTTTGGCAGCAGCGATGGTGCGGAAGCAAAGCTGGTGCGCCGGGCAAGAGAAATTGTAAAACAAAAAGAGCCAAACCTTATTTGCGATGGTGAAATGCAGGGAATAATGGCTTTTAATAAAGATATTTTAAAAGAGAACTATCCCTTTAGCGAACTATTGAGTGGTGATACCAACACTTTAATTTTTCCAAACCTTGCCGCTGGTAATATTGCATATAACCTTTTACAGGAAGTTGGTGGTGCCGACAGTATTGGGCCTGTGTTGTTAGGGCTTAATAAGCCGGTGCATGTGCTGCAGCTTGGCAGCAGCACCCGCTCAATTTTTAACATGGTGCTTATTGCGGTTGTAGAAGCACAAATGAAAAACAATACCAACACACAGGAAGAAATAAAAAAAAGCAAATGGTGGAAACGGTTTAAGAAAACAGCACACGAAATATAAAACAGTTTATGGTTTTTTGTTTGTGGGTCAATACCTAAAACACTACACAAATCGTTTTATCTTCGCTAAGGGTAACCACAAACAACCAACCACAAACCGAAAATTATTTAATGACTTTTTTTACTCACTTTGGCAAGTACATACTAATGATTAAGGGCATGTTTACCCGTGCCGAAAACCGCCGTATGTACTGGAAAGAATTAATGCACCAGTGCAGCGAAATTGGTATTGGCTCGTTGGGTATTGTTGCTATCATTTCTATTTTTATGGGTGCGGTAAGTGCGGTGCAAACTGCTTACCAGCTGGTAAGTCCTGTAATTCCCAAAAGTACCATTGCACAAATTGTAAGAGATACCGTAATACTGGAATTTGCACCCACATTAGTTTGTATTGTTTTGGCAGGTGTGGTGGGCAGCAAAATTGCCAGCGAGCTAGGGAACATGCGTGTGAGCGAACAGATAGATGCGCTTGAAATTATGGGCATTAATACCAAGTCTTATTTAATTGCACCTAAAATTTTGGCCGCACTTATTGTAATTCCGCTGCTGGTAATTTTATCAATGGGTTTAGGTATTTGGGGCGGCCGCATTGCAGGGGTTGCTTCGGGTATTTTATCGTCCGATACTTTTGACAGGGGCTTGCTGGAAAATTTTATGCCATACAACGTACGCTTTGCCATGTATAAGGCTTATACCTTTTCATTTATTATAAGCAGTATACCTGCCTATTATGGGTATTATGTAAAAGGCGGGGCATTAGAAATTGGCCGCAGCAGTACAAAAAGTGTAGTGGTTAGCTGTATAATGATTTTATTTGCCGATTATATTTTGGCGGCGATATTCCTTTAAGATTGTTTTAATTTTAAGTACACGAATTTTAGCTAATTACACTAATTAAGGCTGTTATTATGTCTGAATTACTTTTTAAAGAAGAGTGTTACCAAATAATAGGTGTATGTATGAAAATCCATAGCACATTAGGATTAGGTTTAAAAGAAATAAATTATAAAGATGCAATGGAAATGGATTTTACAGAAGTTGCTATTGATTACGAGAGAGAAAAACGTTTTGCAGTAAAATATAAAGGTAAAATGCTCCGTAATCCTTATGTGGCTGATTTTGTAATTTATGACTCCATTATTCTGGAGGTAAAGTCAGTGCCTGCAATTTTAGACGTTCATAAAGCACAAACATTAAGCTACCTTGCTGTATCAAACTTAAAACTTACATTACTCATAAATTTTGGCGAAAAATCCTTAACTCATAAACGTCTTATTTTATAATTAGTGTAATTCGTTAAAATTCGTGTCATTGAAATGATATCATTCAACAACATAAAAAAATCGTTTGACGATAAAGTGGTGCTGCAAGGTGTGAGCCATGTAATGGAAGCAGGTAAATGCAATCTTATAATTGGCACCAGCGGCAGTGGTAAAACGGTATTGCAAAAGTGTTTGGTGGGCTTGTTTGAGCCCGACAGTGGGGAAATATTTTACGGCGACCGTGACCTGATAAATATGGAAGATAAAGAACGTAAAGAACTGCGCCAGCAAATTGGTATGCTGTTTCAGGGCGGGGCATTGTTTGACAGTATGACGGTGGAGCAGAACGT
>JAGVCC010000162.1 GCA_020059395.1 Chitinophagales bacterium
ATCTAAATTTACAGTAACACTAATTTTTGTTTCGTTGGTGTTACGCTCATATGTAACAATACGGGGAGGTAATTTCAGGTAGTTGTAAATATCTTTCCAATGCGGCGACTCTAATGCAATGGTATCTTTCCGCAGTGCATTAATTTTATCCTGTATTTCTGCAGCGCCTAATGTTGCATCAATATTCATCCAAATACCTCTGCAGCCTAAATTTTTTGCCAGTTGAATATCTGTAATGCGGTCGCCAATTACAAAAGAATTGGCAATGTCGTAAGCTGGGTTGTTTAAATATTTAGTTAACATACCTGTGCCCGGTTTACGGGTAGGTTTGTTTTCATGCGGATATGTTTTATCGATACACACTTCACTAAAATGAATATTTTCATTCACCAAACTCGTCATCACCAAATTATGTACGGGCCAAAAAGTATCTTCCGGAAAAGTGGCCGTACCCAACCCATCCTGGTTAGTTACCATCACCAGTTCATAATCCAGCTCTTCGGCAATTTTACGCATGTACAAAAACATATCGGGGTAAAATTCCAGTTTACCAAAAGAATCCAGTTGATAAGTTGGTGGTGCTTCTTTTATCAAAGTACCATCCCTGTCAATAAATAAAATACGTACCCCATGCCCTCCTAAAGGGGGATTTTGGCTTGTACTTTTTTCTGCAACAATTTCTTTATTCATAAGAACTTAATGTTTGTATCAATAATTTATTTTCATTCTCTGTACCGATTGTTATACGCAAACAATTTTCACACATAATTTCTTTTGTTCGGTTTCGGATAACAATTTCGTTTTGTGCCAAAAAACCATACACCGCATCGGCATCGGTTACTTTTACTAAAATAAAATTAGCATCAGAAGGGTAAATATGTTTTACAAACGGCAGCCTGCTTAAAGCTGTTGCTAATTTTTCTTTTTCCTGCACCACCGTTTTAATCCAGTCGTTTACCTGCTGTGTATTTTGCAAAGCCTCCAAAGCCAGTTGTTGCGATGCTTCGTTAATATTATATGGCGGTTTTACTTTGTTAAATAAATCAATCATATCCATACTTGCAAAAGCAATGCCCATACGCAATGCAGCCAGCCCCCATGCTTTACTCAGCGTTTGCATCACAATTAAATTAGGATACTCTGTAAGCTCCTGTGTAAATGTTTTTTGCCTTGAGTAATTTATATATGCTTCGTCAATTATTACAATGCCTTTAAAATTATTCAGCAGCGTTTCTACATCGGTACGGTTCATGTTATTACCCGTAGGATTGTTAGGCGAACAGATGAATAACAATTTGGTATTAATGTCAGCAGCATTTAAAATACCTTCAACATCTAATTGAAAGTCTTTTGTAAGCGACACTTTTTTTACCTGTACATCATTAATATCTGCACTTACCTGGTACATACCGTAAGTAGGCGGACAAATAATTACATTATCCGTTTTCGGGTTACAAAAAATGCGATACGCCAAATCAATTACTTCATCACTGCCATTGCCAATAAATATATTTTCAGCAGGCACCCCTTTAATTCTTGCCAGCTGAAATTTTACATGCCACTGTAATGGATCAGGATAACGATTAAAATTTTCTTCCAGCGGAGATCCAAAAGCATTTTCATTAGCATCTAAAAACACCGATGCTTTACCCGTAAATTCATGCCTTGCGGATGAATACGGCTTTAAAGATTTAATATTTTCTCTTACAAGATTATTTAAATTGAATTCCATTTTTCTTTTTTGATTCGAACATTAGTGCTACTATCATCTTCATTGGCGTCGCACTCTTGTACATTAATTTCACACTTAACTTTAATTATGTTTTGCAAATCACATTACGCCCCTTCAGGGCTTATTCATTATTTTTTTCCCGGGGCTTCACCCCGGGCTATTGATATTACGCCCCTTCGGGGCTAAGCAATATTTTTATTTCGCAACAATCATCTAATTGTTCTTCTTCATAATCAGTTCCCCCTTTTGGGGGCGGAGGGGGTTACTCTTATCGTTACAGCATTCTTATGCGCCTCCAACCCTTCTGCTGCCGCCATAGCTTCTATAGCAGTACCAATATTATTTAGTCCTTCTTTACTTAACTGCTGAAACGTAATTTTTTTTACGAAACTATCTAACGAAACGCCACTGTACGCTTTTGCATAACCATTAGTTGGTAATGTATGATTAGTGCCGCTTGCATAATCCCCCGCACTTTCCGGTGAATAGTGGCCTAAGAAAACACTGCCTGCATTTATTACTTTCTCAGCAAGTATTGCTGCATTATCCGAAGCAATTATTAAATGCTCTGCCGCATATTCATTCAGCAATTCAAAAGCAGTATCTGCATTTTCCATTACAATAAAACGGCTGTGCTCCAGTGCTTTTGCGGCAATATCTTTTCGTGGTAACTCTTGTAACTGTTTCTGTATTGCTGCTTTTACAGCAGCTACAATAGTATTATTTGAAGCTACTAACACCACCTGGCTATCAGCCCCATGTTCTGCCTGGCTTAATAAATCCGCAGCTACAAAAGCAGCGTTGCAACTGTCATCTGCATATACCGCCACTTCGCTTGGGCCGGCAGGCATATCTATCGCCACACCAGCTGCATTAATTAATTGCTTGGCGCAGGTTACATACTGGTTACCGGGACCAAAAATTTTATACACTTTATTAATAGTTTCCGTGCCGTATGCCATAGCTGCAATTGCCTGCACGCCACCAATTTTAAAAACTGTTTTTAACCCAATAAGTTGTGCTGTGTATAATACCACAGGGTTTACCTTTCCGTTTTTATCAGTGGGTGTACATACTGCAATCTCTCTGCAGCCAGCTAAAACTGCCGGCACACCCAACATTACTAAAGTAGAAAACAACGGCGCTGTTCCTCCGGGAATATACAAACCTACTTTATTAATGGCAACAGATTTTCGCCAGCAAGTAACACCAGCAACCGTTTCAATTTTTATAATGGATTCTTTTTGTGCCGCATGAAATTTTTGTATGTTTTCTTTTGCCACTGCAATTGCCTGCTTCAAATTATCATCTACCAATGCGGCAGCTTCTGCAAATTCTGTTTCGCTAACTTTTAAATCTGTCAGCACTACTTTATCAAACTGCAAAGCATATTTTTTTACAGCTGCATCACCATTTTGGTTTACATCATTTAAAATGTTGCTTACAGTAGCTTCCAGCTGCTTTGTATCAAAAGCAGGCCGTTTTAATATGGCAGACCATTCATTTTGCTGCGGATTTATAAACATATTTTCCATTTTAGCCCCTCCTAAATCCTCCCCCGTGGGGAGGACTTTACAGCGTCTAATATTTAGCCGCCATTTTCATTAATAGATTTTTTAAATATTTTCCCAGTTACATCTTCGCTTTATTCTCCGCTTGTTCCCCCTTTAGGGGGCGGAGGGGGTTTCTACACTATCATTTTCTCAATCGGCAGCACCAGTATCCCTTCTGCCTGAAATTTTTTCAACTTTTCAATTACTTCCCAAAAATCATTTTCATTCACTACACTTTGCACACTGCTCCAGCCTTCGGTTGCCAATGGCGTAACAGTAGGGCTTTTCATACCGGGTAAAACTGCTTCAATATTTTTTAGCTGACTATTGGGTGCATTTAAGATAATATACTTGTTGTTTTTTGCAGTTCGTACTGCATTAATGCGCATTAGTAATTTCTCCAGCAGCTGTTTCTTTTCTGCAGATAAATTTTTGTTTGCTGCAAGCACTGCTTCGCTTTTTAAAATTACTTCTGCTTCTTTAAGATTGTTGGTAAATAATGTACTGCCGCTGCTTACTAAATCGCAAATAGCATCAGCCAAACCAATACCGGGGGCAATTTCCACACTGCCGCTTATTTCATGTATTTCGGCATCAATTTTATTTTTCTTTAAATACTTTTTTAAAATGCCTGCATAGCTGGTGGCAATTTTTAAACCCTGCAAATCTTCGCTGCTTTTGTATTTAAAATTTTTAGGCACCGCAATACTTAGGCGGCATTTGCCAAAACCAAGACGGTGTACCAGATTAATGTCTTTATTCTTTTCCAGCAACACGTTTTCGCCTACAATACCTATATCCGCCACACTGTCAAACACATACTGCGGAATATCATCATCCCTTAAAAAAAATACTTCGAGCGGAAAGTTTTCTGCTACAGTTTTTAACTGCTTGTTACCGTTATTCAATTGTATGCCACATTCTTTCAGCAGTTTCATTGAGTCTTCATACAACCTACCGGATTTTTGGATTGCTATTTTTAACATTATTATCTTTTTCTTAGTTAAAATAAAAAAGGGCTTACTGTGAGTAAGCCCTTTTTTGTAATTATGTTGTACACATACAAATCAGCACAGCTTACCCGTTGGGTAGTGTATGATGATGGTGTATGTGAGTTA
>JAGVCC010000110.1 GCA_020059395.1 Chitinophagales bacterium
GGGCAAGCGGGGTTAGCACCTTCTGAAATAACCATTGCAGAAATGCTTAAAGTAAAAGGATACAAAACTGCATGTTATGGCAAATGGCATTTGGGTGATAATGCACCATATCTTCCCACTGAGCAGGGCTTTGATGAGTATTTTGGAATTCCTTACAGCAATGATATGTACATCAGCAGTGGTCAGCCATTTGCTGCTTCTATTCAATTTAATAATAATTACACAATTGAAAAAGCAAAAGAAGGGCAGGAATTTGTACAGCAAAATTTAAAAAACAGGCCGGCTATAAATAAATCCGATTTGAAAGATAAAGTGCCATTGTTTTTTAATGATTCAATTGTAGAATATCCTGCTAATCAGGCCACAATTACACAACGTTATTTTGACAAAGCGATTCATTTTATCAAAAAAGCAAATAAAGAACCATTTTTTCTTTACATCACACCCGCCATGCCGCATATTCCTTTATATGCTTCAGAAAAATTTAAAAATAAAAGCAAAGGAGGCTTGTATGGAGATGCAGTAGAAGAAATCGATTTTAATGTAGGTAGACTTTTGGATTACCTTAAAAAAAATAAGCTTGATAAAAATACATTGGTAATATTTACCTCAGACAATGGACCATGGTTGGAGAAAAAAGAAGATGCAGGTTCTGCTTTGCCATTTCGTGGCGGAAAATTTACTACATACGAAGGTGGATTACGAGTGCCTTGCATTGTTCAATGGACTGGTGTAATTCCTGCTCGTAAAGTGAGTAACCAACTTGTGTCTTCTGTTGATTTATTTCCAACTATTGCTAATTATGCAAATGTAACGTTACAAACAAATGAAACAGATGGCTTTGACATATCAAGTGTATTGGCAGCAAAAAGCACTTCAACAAGAAAGTATATTTTTTACAGTACCAATAAAGAAATTACTGGAGTTCGCAACGGTGAATGGAAGTATTTAGTAAGAAGTGGTGAAAGAAATGCGGCAGCAGATACAAAACCTGAATTGTATAATTTGATAAACGATAATGCCGAATCAAAAAATATCATCCTGCAATATCCTGAAAAGGCGAAAGAACTTGCAGCGGTAATTGAGGAAATGAAAAACACTCTTAAATAAACAATGAAAAGCGCCGCAATAATAGTAAGTACAATCATTTTTTTTAGTTGTAGTAGTACAAGAAAAATTAATGAGGCAACAAAGCAAGTGCTTGTTTTCTCAAAAACACAAGCATACCGCCATGCGTCTATTACAGAGGGAAAACAAGCATTACTGCAATTAGGTGTAGAAAATAAGTGGGTAGTTGATACAACGGAAAATGCTGCTGTGTTTAATGCTGAGAGTTTAAAAAAATATAAAACAGTTGTGTTTTTAAACACAAGCGGAAATGTTTTAGACGAGGAACAACAAATTGCTTTTCAAAACTTCATTCGTGGCGGAGGCGGCTTTGTTGGCATACATGCCGCAAGTGATACTGAAAAAGATTGGCCTTGGTATAACGATTTGGTTGGTGCTTATTTCAAAGGACATCCCAAACCCCAACATGCCAGATATGATGTAATAGATAAATCATTTCCTGCTGTTTCATTTATGCCGGATACCATCAACAGGTTTGAAGAAATATATAATTTCTACAGTTTTAAAAAGGAGTTGGTAAAAGTAGTAATGACTGTAGATGAAAAATCGTACACAGGTGGCAATATGGCCGATTTTCATCCCATTGCATGGTATAATACTTACGATGGAGGCAAAGCATTTTTTACTGCTTGGGGCCATCATCCAGAAACTTTTAAAGAAGAATTATTTTTAAAACATATCACCGCTGCCATTAAGTGGGCGATGAAAAAGTAAATTATTTCATAATGAAAATTAATAAATTTTTTTTTGGGCTTTTGTTTCTGAGCTTAAGTGTTCAATCATCAGCACAGCAAAAATATAAACTCCCTAACATCGTCTTTATTTTTTCAGATGATTTAAGTTTTCGGGATTTGAGTTGCTATGGCCAAACTAATTACAAAACACCTAATCTTGATTCATTGGCGGCAGTTTCTACAAGGTTTACACAAGCATATACCGCAGCGCCAGAATGTGCACCCAGTCGTGGTTGTTTTATGACAGGCTTGCAAGTTGGACGTTCTCCAATTCGTAACAATTCCAGTGCAAGGGGCTTTGAGTATTTACCTGCTGAATCGTATACTTGGGCGGAGATGTTACAAAAAGCAGGTTATGTTACGGGTGTTGTTGGTAAATGGGGAATAGGAAGTTACGATAATTCAGGTAATCCTTTAAAACAAGGATTCAATTATCATTTTGGATACCAGTCCCATTTTGAAGCTCACTCTTACTTCCCCTGGCAGTTATACGAAAATGGAAAAACAATTAACTATCCCGGCAATCAAAAATTCGATATGGAATTTTTATATGCCAAAGAAGATAATCCTAAAGCCCATGATTACGAAAGTATGTATGATGTAAACGGGAAATTAGTAAAGCCAGAACCAGCTTCAAGGGTGTATGCGTCTGATATGTTTGATGAAAAAGCAATGGATTTTATAACAAAAAATAAAACGAAACCTTTTTTACTTTACTTCACTACTAATTTGCCACATGGTCCTGCAATAGTAGATGATTTAAGACAATTGAAAGACAGAAAGGATTTGCCAATATTATCCAGAGAGTGGGGGGCTATGGTAGAGCGTCTTGATATTTCGGTTGGCAAACTCATTCAAAAATTAAAAGATGAAGGTGTTTACGATAATACTATTATAGTTTTTTCGTCTGACAATGGCTATTCCATGCACAATACTAAAAAAGATGCGGCAGGTAATGTAACCTGGCCCGATGATGAAGGACTGTACAATAAAGGACCATTTGATGGTGGAAAATTTTCTGTACGTGAAGGGGGAATGCGGGTACCATTCTTTATTCATTATCCTGGTCAAAAAAATATGAAGCTATATAACCAACCCGTATGGATGGTAGATATTTTTCCAACCTTTTGTGATATTGCAAAACAACCTAAACCTAAGAACATTGATGGTTATAGTTTAATGCCTGTGCTTCAAAATAAAACGGCAACTATTCCTTACGACCGTGCATTTTATTTTTTTAAACAAAATGAACAAGCCGTTCGTAAAGGAAGTTGGTTTGGTATACGGGAACATCCAAGCAAACCATTACGTCTTTTTTTGCTTGACGAGGACCAGGCATGTGAAAGAAATGTGGCTCAGTATTATCCTGCTGTAGTAAAAGATTTGGAGAACATTTTAAATACATCACACACACCACACCCATGGTATTGGAATCCTGGAGAAACCGTTGAAGACTTTAATAAGAAAAAGAAACTGGCTAAAGAAACCAATCAGTTAATTAATGAGTTAAGGCCAAACGGAATGAAGCTGATGCCTTGGGAAAAAAAATCAACAAACTAAAAGTATTAAATAGTAACAGATGAAAATAGTAATAACATTTTTACTTATTGTTTTAAGTATTGAGAGCAACAGTCAAACAAGTAATAGTAAAATTCGAAATAAGACTTTTGATGCTATTGCTATTAAAAAAAGTGGTGTTGAAATCTTAACTGGATATTTGGCTACGCCAAAAAAAGGTGTGCTTGACACATTTTCTGTTACATTGCCACAATATGAGTCAGTTATTTTTATAAGTACTATCGGTCGTGATAAAATATTAGATGGTATGAACAGAGTTTTTTCGTGGGCCGCCAAAGATTTACAAACTATTGTAAGTAATGACTATAATCCTGATACTAAAGCAGGAGTACCTTCTCGTAACGGATTATTGGCGCTATTTAAACTCAAAAACAATGAATACCTTTTGCTGCAGGGTATTGCAAGCCCAAAAGCTATGTCGTATTTTGTAATTGCTAACGATGGTAAACTACATATCAAATTAGCAACTTTTGGAGTAGATGCTGTTTCTGGTGATATTCCTTTAATAACTTATGCAAGAGGCGCCAATGTGTACGACGTATTTCAAAAAGCCTGGATAAATGCTATTAATACCAAAGCAATTAAGGGCCGCACTGCCATGCGTCATGAAAAAGTATATCCTGAAATATTTAAATACCTTGGATGGTGCAGTTGGGAACAATACCGGACGAATGTAACAAGCGACCTGATGGTAGATGCCATGCAGAAAATTGAAAAGAGTCCAATACCAATTCGATGGGTATTGTTAGACCACGGACATCAAGACAGTCATAAAACAAAAGAGGGAATGAATAGTAGTCAAATGGTTTCATTTAAAACAAACGCTAAAACTTTTCCGAATGGTTTTACACCTATGATGAATGCTAAATCAGAAAAAATAAAATGGACAGGAATTTGGCATACGATGAATGCACTCTGGCAAGGCATAGATCCTGAACATGAAATTCGTGAGTTAGACCCGTACCTTGTAAAAATTACTAAAGGAAATGAGAACAAGCCTTTTGAAGTAATGATGCCCAAAGGCGACTCATTGTCTTCCCGCAAATTTTATAATGCATTGATTGGGTCAGCTAAAAATCATGGATTCGATTTTGTAAAAATTGATAATCAAAACAGGCAGTTGGCGTTTTACCAAGGCATGTCAAATCCTGTGGCAATAGTATCGCAACATGCACAATCGCTTGAATGTGCTGCATTAGAATTTACGGATGGCTTAATGAATTGTTTTTGTCTTGACCTGTTAAGTCTGATGAATACAAAAAATAGTGCTTCCTCAAGGGTAAGTGTTGACTATTTATTGAATAATGAAGCCAAGGCAAAGTCGCACCTTTTTCAGTCATACCAAAACACACTTTGGATGGGACAAGCTGTTTGGCCCGACCATGATATGTTCCACTCAAGCGATAAATTTTGCGGACGTATGATGGCCGTAAGTAAAGCCATGTCAGGCGCACCCATTTATTTATCCGATGCACCCGATGATTTTCAAGACAAATTAGTTTTACCATTATCTTATTCCGATGGAGAATTATTGCGCCCATTAGCGCCTGCAGTTCCTTTGCCAGAATCGGTTATGTTGTCAGCATTAACTACGCCGCAAGCATACCGAGTTGTAGCACCTTTACAACATGGTGCAGCAGCGTTTGTAGCCTACAACCTAATGCATCCATCGCCAGTAAAAAACGTAACTACTGCTTTTAGTATAAAAGACTACGAAGCCGCTGGCGAATTTATTCAGCCAAGAGTTAAATCATGGAAAGCACCCAAAGAGGGTTTGGTTTACTACGATTGGTATGAGCAAAAAGGAGGGAAATTGCAAAGCACATTCAAGTTTGATTTAATCGGCTTTGCTGATAAACTTGTTCAGTTGTCGCCAATTAAAAATGGTTGGTCTGTTATTGGAAATCCCAATAAGTATTTATCAGCAAATACTATAAAGTCAATTAATTATTCTAAAAATGAATTAAAAATTGTGATGGTTGAATCAGGTAAGCTGGTTATTTACAACACAAAGCCTATTAGCTGCTCTTTAGCCAACAAAATTGAAAACATAGGCAACGGTTTATGGAAGCTTTATTTGTCTGAAGCAAAGAAAAATTTAGAGGTGGTTATAAAATTAACGGATTTGCCAAACTAAAAAAGGAAGATTTTTAGCATCCACATCTTTCAAAGATGCTTCAATTTTACAAAATCTGAACTTAATTTGAATTTAACGCAATTCTTGTCACACTTAAAGAAAAGCGATAGTATCTACTTGGTATGGATTTGCAAGAAAAATATTGGCTTATTAACCCATAAGCTCAATATTTTTTAAAAGGCAGTTACAAAATCTTATCTGCAAAATTTTTATTTTAAGCTTTCTATTTTAAGAAAAACTTCTATTCAAATTTTATGTTTGTAACTAATTGAAAATCATAATTTAAGATGTTTTTTTTAAAGTGATTTTGATACGTTTTTTCCTCTTTTTGAGATTTTTAGACTTTGCAAGCGAAGTATTTTCGTCCTGAAAATTATTTAATCAGACTTGGTTAAATAGATGATTTTTAAATTTTAAAATTGCTGTATGAATTCATCTGCCCATTCTTTAAGGCGAAACCATTGGATATTTGGCTGCCTCCTGTTTCTTGCTTTAACTATTCCAAGTTTTTTTCAATCCCTTGCCGCACAATCTGGCAAAATAGTTTCGGGTGTTGTGTTAGACCAAGACGGTAAGGCGATTGTTGGCGCAACTGTAATGGTTCCACGAAGTAATATTAAAACCTCAACCGATAGTAAAGGGAACTTTTCGCTGAATGTTCCTGAAGGAGAAAACGCTGTAGTTATTACTTTTAAAGGAATGCGCCGCCAAAACCTTAATGTAAGTAATAAAACCAGCTTTATCATTCGTATGGAACCATTTAGAGGGGTGAATAGAGACCCGGATGATGAAGATAACACTACAAATACTACACAACAAGTAGGACAGAGAGTTCTGGCCGGTACTGTAAAAGATGAAAGTGGCACACCAGTTTCGGGTGCAACAGTGCAAGTAAAAGTAACCGGCAAGAAAGTATCTTCAGATGCTGGAGGTAACTTTTTAGTTGAAGTTCCCCGGGGCAAGCAAACGCTTTTAATAACATCAGTAAATTTAATTACAAAAGAAGTTGAAATCAATGCTGGGCAAACATCTGTAATAATTGATATGCAAAGTAAGAACGTGAACCTAAATGAGGTAGTGGTGGTAGGTTATGGCACTCAAAAGAAAGTAAATCTTACAGGCGCTGTTTCATCCGTAAGTGGTAAAGACTTACAGAATATACCCCAAGCAAGCATTATCAATTTACTATCTGGCCGTTTGCCGGGTGTTTCTATTATACAGCCTGGTGGAGAGCCGGGAAACGACCAAGGTGAAATTGTGGTAAGAGGTGTAGGAACTTTAAATAATTCTGAGCCTTTAGTTGTTATAGACGGAGTGGTATCTAACCTTTCTACTTTAAATAATATAAACCCGGTTGAAATAGCAAACATAACCGTATTAAAAGACGCTTCTTCCGCTGCAATTTATGGTGCAAGAGGTGCCAATGGTGTAATATTAGTAACCACAAAAGAACCTTCAAAATCGAAGTTAAATGTAAACCTGAATTTGCAAAATAGCTTTCAAAAAGCCACCTATTTACCAAAGTTTGTAAACTCCTGGCAATTTATGCAGTTGCATAATGAAGCAACAGGTAATATTAACTATCCTTTGTATGCTATAGATAATGTAAGGAACGGTATTGTGTCGGATACATTTGCCAATGCAGATTATGTGGATGCAGTGTACAAAACAGGAATGCAGCGCAATGCCAACGTAACTGTAAGCGGGGGGGCTCAAAGTGCATCATTCCAAGGTAGCTTTGGTGTAATTGACCAAGATGGTGTGATGAATGGTTTTAGTAGTACACGATATAACTACAGAGGCAATGTAAGAGTAAAAACCGGCGATAAAACAGACCTTGGTATTAATTTCTTCGGCTATTTTCAAGATGCAAATGGCCCATGGGCCGATGCTGCGACAGTGGTAAACCGCATTAATCAGGCCCTGCCAATAACTCCCGTTAAATATGCTGATGGAAACTGGGGCGTAAACTTTCCGGGTGTAGCAGGCGGTGGGCAGGCAGCTACAACCGTACAAAACCCGTTACTAACTACAATGATTGGCCGACGTGACAGGAATACTTTTGCCAATAATATTAATTCATTTTTTTCTTACCGCCCGGTAAAAAATTTATTTTTACGTACTTCGTTTAACTACTCGGTTGAAAATGTATTTGGTGAGGCGTTTAACCCAACTTACGACTATAGGGGAATTGTACCTGCACAAACAGGTATGCAAAACCAAATAAATACATTACAAAATACTAGTAGTGATACAAAGCAATACCAAGTGCAGTTTACTGCAAATTATAATAAAATATTAAGCGAAAAACATTCCTTTAATTTATTGGGCGGTTACGAGTTTATAGATTTTAAGGACAGGGACTTTTTTGCTACTGGCCAGGGATTACCTAATAACGACCAGCAGGTATTGGGTAACGCCACGGTAAATGTTGTAACCGGCGGCGATAAAAATGCTTGGCGTACGCAGTCGTTTTTTGGCAGATTCAATTATTCGTTTGATAATAAATATTTGTTAGAAGGAAATCTTAGAGTAGATGGATCATCACGTTTTCCATCAGCAGAAAAATATGGTCTCTTCCCATCATTTTCTGCCGGCTGGATTATATCTAAAGAAAAGTTTTTTGATAAACTCAGCAAAACTATCAGTTTACTTAAATTTCGTGGCGGATGGGGTGTTGTTGGTAATGACCGTATAGGTAATTATCCGTATCAACAAGTATACAGCACCCGATCTTATTACCCGCTGGGGGAGGTATTAAATATAGGAGTATCGCAAAATAATTTTGCAAACAACAACCTAAAATGGGAAGAAACATCTACCACCAACTTTGGGGTAGATGCAGGCTTTTTGAATAATAAACTTATTGTAAATTTTGATGTTTTTTCAAAAATTACAAATGATATTCTTTATCAGCGTACACTACCCGGTTCGTTTGGTAATGTAAACCCAGCTAACCTAAATATTGCAAAAGTTGCCAACCGTGGCTGGGAGCTGAATGTAGAATACAGACAGTCTATTGCCAGTAAAGTTTTTATAAATATTGCTGCAAACGTAGCGTATGTAAATAATAAAGTTTTAAAGGTAGACGGCAGAGATGCGATAAACGGACCCTTTATCTTAAGAGAAGGGTTTCCAATTAATTCTTACTATATACTTGTTAACGAGGGGCTTTATACAGATTCATCTCAATTTACCTCATACCCGGTATTTAATAATAATGCCAACTCAAGAAGAATTGGAGCATTAAAATTTATTGACCAAAATAAAGATGGATTGGTTAACCTGGATGACAGGGTGCCACTTTACTCAGCTAACACTCCTTACACATTCGGGGGTAATTTGGGTATATTCTACAAAGGTTTTGATATAAATATACAATTACAGGGAGTATCAGGCAAATGGATTTACACCAACGATAATGGAAACAGACCCGGCAACGCAGGTAACACAAACTTTTGGAAAGAGTGGTGGGATAACCGGTACGATCCGGTTTCTAATCCAAATGGAACATGGCCTGTCTTAAAAAGGCAATCACCCGAAGTAGGCGGTGCTGCCAGCACTTTCTTTTTACTTAACGCTTCTTACGTAAGAATAAAAAATATGGAATTTGGGTATGCCATGCCAGCAAGTGTGCTTAAGCGGTTACAAATGCGTACACTTCGTTTTTATTTTCAGGGTAACAACCTGTTTACATTCAGTAAACTTATTAAACAAATTGACCCCGAAAGAGCTTCTAATTTAACTACAAATACCAATTATCCTCAATTAAGCAGCATGAGTGTTGGGCTAAACGTTGGATTTTAATAATTGCTAAAATTTAAAAAATTTAACATGAAAAAATTAATATATACTTTATTGATAATCGCAATCGTTGCGTCGTGCAGTAAATCTAAATTGGAGTTGGTAAATCCTAACGATGTGCAAGCCATCAATTTTTGGAAAACTGAAACTGATGCCTTACAGGGAGTGTTGGGTGTTTATGACGCTATGCAAAATGATAACTTGGCAGGAAGTCAGTATTTCCGCTTAGATGTAATGACAGATAATTTAACAACAAATACTAATTCCGACAGTTGGCTTGACCTGAGAAATTTTGCAGGCACCGGGCAAAGTGCAAGGGTAATAGGTTTTTGGCGTTGGTGGTACACCGTTATAAACAGAGCTAACCTTGTAATTGATAAAGTTGGTACAATGCCAGTAGGCTCTTTGCCAGATGCAAGCCGTGCAAGAATTATTGCCGAGGCAAGATTTTTACGTGCCTATGCTTATCATGAACTTATTATGATTTATCAGGGGGTGCCTTATTATACAAAGCCTAATGAAGCATTAAGCGAGGGCATTGCTCCCATCAAAGGCGGTTTAATTGCTGATTCTCTAATAAATGATTTAAACAATAACATTATCCCAAACATGCCTGTAACAGATGCGGATGGAAAAGGCCGTGCCACCAAAGGCGCAGCTGTTGCGCTGCTTGGCAAACTCTATATGGCCAAACAGGATTTTGTCAATGCAAAAGCAACATTAAGTTTGTTAAAGCAGTCACCCTATTCGTATGCTTTGTATTCTAATTATGCAAAACTTTTTACTCCAGAAGATGAGTTTAATACTGAAGCTATTTTTCAGGTAAATTTTTCCGCAAGCCAGTTAGATGGTGGTGAAGGATTTTCTTATAGAATTGATACTACAACTAATCCGGCTGTAACACCATTTGGTGCACCTCGTAATTCATATCAGGTAGTAAACCAGTTCAGGGATTCTTATTTATATACCGATGGCAGACCTAGAACAACTAGTACCATTTACGGAACTGTTTCTCCATTGGTTAATACAAACAGTCAGGCTATTAACCGAGACCCACGTTATAGAACGACATTTTTCAATAACCTCGATACTACAGTAAGCCGTAAAAAATTCTGGAATTTTACATCTACTGGTGTAGCGTTTCCTTCGACTGCAAATGCGGGAGCTGTTGCTGTAAAAAAATATTTCTTTATTTCTCCAATAGTTTATACTAACGGTAATCCACAAAATTATTATTTGATACGATATGCAGATGTGTTACTGATGCTCGCCGAAGCTCAATTAGAAGTTAATTCTGCAGACCCCGATATCTATACCAATTTACAATTAATTCGTAATAGAGCAGGTGTAACTATGTTTACACCAGCTGCTTGGGCAGCCCTTTCTACCGCAGATAAGCGAACCGCAATCCGTGATGAAAGAAGATGGGAGTTTGGGTTTGAACATGTACGTTTCTTCGATTTTAGAAGATGGGGTGCCGCATATACTAAACAAAGGTTAACAGCCATAAATACCGCTATACCTGCAAGTACACCAGATGTGGCTTTTGTACAATGGCCTTATCCGCAACAGGAACTGGATAACAACCCGGCTTTGAAGGCTACTGGTAATCCCGGATGGTAAAATATTTTCGTTATCATACAATGTTCAAAAAGTAATCGTGTAAACATATAGGCCGGTTGAAACATACCGGCTTTATTTTCCATAAATTAAAATGAAATATTTTTTCAACATATTAATTTTTTTATTTCCGGTAATTGCAAATGCGCAGTTATTTTCTTTTACTGAATGGGAAAATCAAACCTTGGTAGAACGCAACAAGGAAAAAGCCCATGCTACTTTAATACCTTTTGCTGATGAAGCAGGCGTAATAAAAGATGACGAGTTTTTGTCTCCATTTTATAAATCATTAAATGGTACTTGGAAATTTAATTACGTTGATAAACCCGCCGACAGGCCAACAACTTTTTTTCAACCAAACTTTAATGATAACAGTTGGAAAAGTATAGCCGTACCTTCTAATTGGGAAATAAAGGGCTTTGGAGTGCCTATCTATACCAATTCGATTTATCCCTTTCCGGCAAATCCACCTTTTATTCCACATGAATACAATCCAGTCGGAAGTTACAGAACAAGCTTTGAAATAGCTGCCGACTGGAAGGAGAAAGATGTGTTTTTACATTTCGGTTCTATTAGCGGTATGGCGTATGTGTGGGTTAATGGCAAAGAAGTTGGTTTTAGCAAGACCGCAAAATCACCAGCCGAGTTTAATATCAGTACATATTTACAGCCTGGAAAAAATACATTGGCGGTACAGGTGTTTCGTTGGCACGACGGAAGTTATTTGGAAGACCAAGATTTTTGGCGATTAAGTGGTATTGAAAGAAATGTGTTTTTATTGGCAAGAAATAAAACAGCAATTGTTGATTTTGAGGTAAACGCCAATCTTACCAATGATTATAAGTCAGGAACACTAGCGCCTTGGTTTTTGATAAAAGCTCCCGCTGTAGGAAATTACGCACTTACTGCTTTGGTGAAAGATGCAAATGGAAAATCTGTTTATACAAGTACACAAAATATAAAAGCTGTATTAGGTGGAAATAAAATAGTATTTAAACCTGCAGTTGTTAAAAATATAAAACAGTGGTCATCCGAGTATCCCAACCTATATCATTTTATCTTTTATTTAAAAGATGCAGCAGGTATTATAAAAGAGTATGCAGGCTGTGAAATTGGATTTCGTAAAGTGGAAATTAAAAATTCGCAAGTGCTCGTTAATGGAGTACCTATTTATGTAAAAGGAGTTAACCGCCACGAACATGATGAATATCTAGGGCATGTACCCACTAAAGAAATGATGCTAAAAGATATTGAACTCTTTAAACTATTTAACATTAACACTGACAGAACTTGTCATTACCCTAATGATGAATATTGGTATAAACTATGCAATCGCTATGGAATTTTTTTGGTAGATGAAGCCAATATAGAGACACATGGCATGGGTGCCAACTATCAGCAAAAACGTTCAGAGTTTAATGAGCATCCTGTTAACAGAGCCGATTGGGTTGCTGCACATATGGACAGGATTAACCGTATGCTTGAAAGAGATAAAAATCATCCATCCATTATTTTTTGGAGTATGGGTAATGAATGTGGCAACGGAAAAATTTTTGAAGATGCATACCGCTATATCAAACAAAGAGATCCTTCTCGGCCAATTATGTTTGAGCAGGCAAGTAAAGAACGGAATACAGATATAGTTGCGCCTATGTATCCACGCATTGACAGCATGAAAAGTTATGCTGCAAGAAAGGGCGCTGATGTACGCCCATTCATAATGTGCGAATACAGCCATGCTATGGGTAACAGTAGCGGTAATTTTGATGAGTACTGGGATATTATGTATTCATCGCCACATATGCAGGGCGGTTGTATATGGGATTGGGTTGACCAGGGCTTTGCACAAAAAGATGCATATGGAAGAAAGTTTTGGGCTTATGGTGGCGACCTTGGTAGTTATATGTTTCGCAACGATGAAAATTTTTGTGCTAATGGTTTGGTAGATGCAAGCCGTAATCCCCATCCGGGACTATATGAAGTAAAAAAGTTTTATAGCTATATATTATTTACTGGCTTTGACGTAAACAGTAAAAAATTACAGATCAAAAATCTACATGATTTTACTGATTTAAACAATTACAATATTAAATGGGAATTAACAGAGAATGGAACTGTAATTAAATCTGGAGTGTTAAGTGTTAATCTTGCGGCAAGAAAAGAAACAGACATTGTTCTTGATATAAATAACAGTTTTGATAGTAACAACGAATATTATTTAAAAGTTTCTGCTTTGTCAAAAAATGAAAAACCTTTAGTGCCAGCAGGGCATGAAGTGGCAAGTCATCAATTTAAGCTTAACGAGAATAATTATTTTGATTCAAAACTTTCAAAACATAGTAGTGGCAACATTACAACTATAAAAAATAATAACCGAATCATTTTATCAAGCGGGGTAATAAAAGCAGAGTTTAATACCAAGAACGGAAATTTCATCAGCTATACAAAAAACAACAAACCCGTTTTACAAAAAATGCCAGAGCCCTATTTCTGGCGAGCAGTTACCGATAATGATTATGGAAGTAAAATGCAAGACTGGGGTGGTGTATGGCGAAATGCACATTTAAATAAGTCTTTAAATAATATTGGGGTAAAAGAATCTACAGATAGTGTTGCCGTAACGGTTTCTTATAAATTGGATTATATTAATGCAACGTATAAAATTTGTTATACTTTTTTAAAAGATGGGGCTTTGAAAATTGAAAGTAATATTGATGTGAGTGCTAACAATTTCCCTGAAATACCAAGAATGGGAATGCGCTTTGATGTGGATAAATCTTATAAGCAGTTCACTTATTATGGACGAGGTCCATGGGAAAATTATGCAGATAGAAAGCATGCTTCACATATTGGTATTTATAAACAAAGCACGGATTCGCAATATGTTACATACATACGTCCGCAGGCAAACGGAAATCGACACGATATTCGTTGGTTGCAATTAACCAATGAAAATGGAGAAGGCGTAATAGTTGAAGCGTTGCAACCTGTTGGTGCAAGTGCTATGCCTTATTACGATGAAGATTTTGACGCTGGCAATACAAAAAAAAACCGACACATTAATGATTTAGTAGAGCGGCCGGTTATTTGTGTACACGTTGACGGATGGCAACGCGGTGTGGGTGGCGACAATAGCTGGGGCATGCCGCCGCATAGCCAATACAGGCTTAATGGTAAACAATATATGTATAGCTATATAATAAAACCATTATAAACAAATAGTCATTTGAATAAACGCTGAATATGAATGATTGGAGAAAAATAATTTTAATCTTGCTTTTGCTCCCGTTGTGCGTTTTTACAAAAGCACAATCTTCAAAGCCCAACATCATCTACATACTGGCTGATGATTTAGGGTATGGTGATGTGGGTTGTTACGGACAAACAATTATCCGCACACCCAACATTGATGCAATGGCAGCAGCAGGAATGAAATTTAAGCAGCATTATGCAGGAGCCCCTGTTTGTGCACCATCAAGAGCCGTATTGATGACGGGAAGAGATGCAGGTCATGCAAGAGTACGGGGTAATTATGAAAGTGGTCCCAATGGTTTTGGTGCCGGGCTTGAATTAAAACCCGAAGAAATTACCATTGCAGAAGTTTTAAAGCAAAGAGGATATACAACGGGTGTTGTTGGCAAATGGGGATTGGGTGTGGAAGGCACTACAGGCGAACCAAATAAGCAGGGCTTTGATTACAGTTATGGTTTTTTAAACCAGGGTCATGCACATTACCAGTTTCCTGATTATTTATTCCGCAATGGAAAACGTATTGAAATTGAAGGAAACAAAAATGGTGTACGTAAATCATATACCAATAATTTGTTTACGGATGAAGCCATTCAGTTTGCAAGAAACAATCAAACCAAACCTTTCTTTTTGTACCTGTCTTATACTACACCACATGCTGAATTGTTAGTGCCGGATGATTCCATTTTTAACAGTTACAAAGGAAAGTTTGCAGAGAAGTCTTATAAAAAAAATCATCAGGGCGGTGCAAACGGTAATGGTAGTTTTGGTTCTTACAGTGCACAGGAATTTCCCAATGCGGCTTATGCTGCTTCTATCACTCACCTTGATATGTGTATTGGCAAACTCATCGCTTATCTTAAAGCAAATAATTTATTTGAAAACACTTTGATTATTTTCAGCAGTGATAATGGCCCAGCAAAAGAAGGCGGCGCCGACCCTGCTTATTTCAACAGCAGCGGTGGCTTAAGAGGTAAGAAAAGAGATGTGTATGAAGGTGGCATCAGGGTGCCCATGATTGCAGTGTGGCCTAAGCAAATTGAAAATAAAACCGTAAGTGATTTGAAAAGCGGTTTCCAGGATGTAATGATTACACTGGCAGACGTAAGCGGTAAGCCATTGGAAAAAACAATTGTAACGGAAGGAATTTCTTTTTATCCAACCTTAACCGGCAAAAAAAGAGCACAGGTAAAACATGCGTATCTCTACTGGGAGTTTCATGAAAATAGAACAAGTGACCAGGCGATTCTTATGGGCAACTGGAAAGCCATCCGCCATGCGCCTGACAGTGCTGTTGAAATATACAACCTTAAGTCTGACAGTGCAGAGCAAAACAATGTAGCAGCACAAAACAAATCAATAGTGCTTAAAATGGCACAGCTTATGAAAAAAGCAAGAACCCATCATGAGCTTTGGCCATTAAAAACAAATGCAGAAGCGGTACTCAAAAAGAAAATGAAAAAGGAAGCAAACGAAGAGTAAACATTTAAGTCATACAATTATTTCTTAAACAAACACAAATGAAACAATTTTTTATGTTGATGCTGGCAACTGTTTTTACCGGCACTATGCTGCAGGCACAGGCGCAGCCAAAACAAAAGCCATTTTGGGTAAAAGAAAATATGGATACAATTGGTATTAAACCTGAAGTGCAGGAAAAAATTACTGTCATAAAAGATAAAGCAAATGAAGAGATAAAGCTGGTTCGTAAAGATGAAAAGCTTGGCGAAGAGGAAAAGAAGGCAAAAGTGAAAGCGCTCAATAAAAAGAAAGAAGATGATATAATGGCTTTGCTTTCACCTGATGTAAAACAAAAAGTAAAAGAACTGAAAAAAAAACTGAAGGAAGATAACTGATATCTCTTTGAATCAAAGCCATCCGGAATAGTTTTTGAAAAACAGCCATTCCATTTTTGGGTATAAACAAAAGTAATGTTGCATCGTAAAACAGAAAGTTGGATAAAGAAAGCAAGCCAAGTATGGTTGCTGTTTATGAGTAGTGCAGCTATAGCGCAGCACCCCAATATTGTTTGGATAACCATTGAAGATACTTCGCCAGATTTTATTGGGTGTTATGGAAACAAACAAGTAAAAACACCCAATATTGATGGATTGGCAGCAGAAGGGATTCTTTTTACAAACGCATACAGTACCAATACAGTTTGTTCTCCATCACGCCACACCATCATCACTGGAGTAAGAACTGTGGAGGACGGCTGCGGCAATCATAGAAGTACGTTCAAAATACCCGAATATGTTAAAGGGTTTGCTTCTTATTTAAAAACAGCCGGCTACTTTACTTCTAATAATCAAAAAACTGATTACAATATTGCTGACTCAAAAAGTTTTATTGCGCAAAATTGGACTATGCAAGGGGGGAAGGCTGATTTTACCAAACGGGAAAATAAAGCGCAACCATTTTTTTCTATCTTCAACTTCAATGAATCCCATCAGAGCCGTACGGTAGGCAATACAAAAGACTGGTACGAGAAAAATATTCTTAATCAACTTACTCCAGATGAAATTATTAAACCAGAAGGGTTGGAAGTGCCTCCTTTTTATAAAAACAACGACAATAACCGCAAGAATATAGCAAGATTGTATAATGCCCTGCAGGTAACTGATAAAAAAGTGGGCAATATTATTCAATTGATAAAAGATGCTGGCGAATGGGAAAATACAATCGTGTTTTTCTTTAGCGATCACGGACAAGGTATGCCACGTTTTAAAACTAACAGTTCAAGGCTTGGGGCTCAAGTGCCTATGGTGGTTCGCATTCCGGAAAAGTTAAAACATCTCTTTAGTCTTTCACCATCAAACCGCTTTGATGAATTAGTTACTTTTGAAGATTTGGCACCAACAATTATAAGTATAGCCACCAATGAGCAAAAGCTCGATTATATGAAAGGCCGAATATTTATGGGGGCTAAAAAAGAAAAAACGGATAGTATATTTTGGTGTAGCCGTGATAATACTGATGAAGTAATTGATATGGGCCGTACAGTTATTAAAGGCGATTTTGTTTATACAAGAATTTACTATCCTCATCTTGCTGTACTTCAACAACAGGCGTATTACAATCGCAGCGAAATGTTGGTACAAATGCGTTCCGATTTTAAAAATCAAACACTCGACAGTTTGCAGGCTTCTATTTTTATGCCACGTAGTGCGGAGTATTTGTTTAATAAAAAAACAGACAAGTGGGAAACTATTAACCTGGCCGACGATAAAAAATATGTAACATTATTAAATGAAATGCGCAACTTGTTAAAGCAAAAGCAATTGCAGTATGCTGATATGGGTTTTATACCAGAAACAGTACTGGCACAAATAAATATCAATAACGTACTGCTCAACTGGAAACAAAAAAATTATGATGTTAATAAATACCGCAATGTAGCGGAAATGGTAGGACGTGGCAAAACATTTCTTCACCAGCAGTTGAAATTGCTGAATGATAAAGATAGCCTTATCCGTTACTGGGCTATTATTGGTTTACGTAATCAGCAAACAAAAGACCTTAATCAAACAATTCTTCAAAAAGCTTTTGCAAATGAAAAATCAGATTTTGTAAAAGTAGAAATGGCAGAAATGATGTATCATCATTTTCAACAGGAGCAATATTTGCTAATTTTGGCAGATGTAATTTCTAATAGTAACAATGCATATGTTGTTAGACAAGCTGCTATGAAACTTGCAAACAATGAAAACCTTCCTGAAAATATCACTCAGAAAATAAAGGAAGTAAAAGACTTAGTTATAGCTAAGCATAAGGGAGAGATAAACTATCCAATTCGTGCAGCTTTGGGTACCATTTTAAAACTAAGAGTAGAGGACGATGGCAATTGAAAAATCGGTTAGTAATTATTTGAATATTTTTTAAATCGACTTGTCTTAGAAGATTTTCGTGAGTCAAATGAATTCCCTAATTAATATCGAGTATAAACGGTAAAATTTAAAAATATTTTTATAATTCAGAGGGTTGAAAATAAATGATTAACCAAATTCTAACGCTGAAAATTTTCCTGCTTTCCTTTTATTGTTTTTCCTGCACAAAGAAAAATAGTTTAGTAACACCGCCGCAACAGCAGCCACCTGTTGTATTGCCAACTGCAACAATTGATGCAAATAATACAAAGCATCAAATTATTTTTAAGGGCGGCGATATGGAACGATGCGACAATGCTGTTCAAAATTCCGCAAATAAAACTGAAATTATTAAATGGGCTTTTGGTGATATTCCATTTAATGCTTTCTACAGCGGTACAGTGCAGAGTATGAAAGATATTAAGGCTGTAAACAAAACTATAAAATGTATGGCCAGTATGGGATGTGATTATGAAGGGTTTAACCAGGTTGATACCAATAATTTACCGGTATGGATTTATAACAGGCAAACAAAAATTTTGAACCTGCCGAAGTATGGTAAATTTTTAGCAAACTATCTGGAATATATGAAGCTGCAGGGAGTACCCATTGATTATTTAAGTACCGCCAAAGAATGGACATCAGTTGTTAAACCCGATTCTGTAGTAAAATTGATTAATATTTTAAAAACTGAATTGTTTGAAAAAGGTGTTGCTATGCCATTAATTATGGACCCTGCTTCATGGAGTATTACTAGTGGTATTGATTATGTAAACCGTTTAAAGCAGTTGGGTGAAACTGGTCAAGTGTTTGCGTTTTGCACACATAACTACAATACCTCTGAAACAAAAAATTACAAAAACTTTTTTAATGCAGTAGCAGCAACTGGCAAGCTCGCTTTTCATGATGAGACGAATACAGGCGGCGGCAGATTTACTCCTTCAGGAATTAACCCGCCTATAACGTCATTACTTAGTGCATATAAAAAAAGGGTGGAAATGTATGAATCAGGCTGTGCTGGTGAAATATTTTTTGAATTGTGGAGCCGAGGGGTTAATGCAGAAAGCAGAAGTATTTATTTCGCAAACAATGGAACAGGAGAAAGACGAAGAGCTTATTACTTAATGAAAGATTTTGCAACGGGCGCTGTAAACAGCAATTACATTCCGCTTGCATTTACAAATAGTACAGGTATTACAGGTATGGCATTTAAAAAAAATAAGCAATTGTTTGTATGGCTTATCAATTCATCTAAGTCAAATATAACAAGTTTTAAAATCAGTGTTGGTAACGCTACTATGAGTGGTACAGTTCCAAAAACGAACTGGCGGGAAGCAACTCAGGATGCAGGTGAGCAATCATCTATATCCGCATCAACTAATGGAAAAGAATTGGTAACAGAACTGATAGCAGAAAGTATTGCTTTTTTAAAAATCACAATACAATAAAAAATGACTGGGTTGAAAAAAATAAGTATCTTATTTATTGCACTTATATATCTGGCATTGCAGCTTGCTGCACAGAAACAAAAACCAAACATCATTTTAATTTTTGCAGATGATTTGGGTTATAAAGATGTGGGCTTTACAGGGAGCAAAATTTTTGAAACGCCAAACCTTGATGTACTTGCAAAAAAAGGAATGGTTTTTAATAACGCATATGCAGGTGCTGGTAATTGTGCACCGTCGAGAGCTTGTTTAATTAGTGGCAAATACGCACCATCTCATGGTGTGTATGGAGTGGGCAGCACAACTGGAGGGCCGAAAAAAGAAATGAAAGTTATACCCGTGCCTAATACCAATTACTTGGCATCTTCATTTATTACAATTGCTGAAGCGATGCAGGAAGAGGGTTATACAACAGGGTTGTTTGGCAAATGGCATCTTTCATCTATTAAAGTGAAAGGCGCATTGCCAACAGAGCAAGGTTTTAATGTTTTTTTTGATAGCAGAAAAGACAACCCTAATAAAAAAAGAGAACAGCTTAAAGACCCAAAAGGCATTTATTCATTAACCGATTCAGCTATTGCATTTATGCAGCGCAATCAGCATAAGCCGTTTTTTACTTTTTTATCGCACCATGCCATTCATTCAAATATTGAAGCAAAACCCGAAACCATTGAGCGGTTTAAAAAGCAAGGTCTGGATAATAAAACTGCATTATACGCAGCTTGTATTTTTGATTTGGATGAAAGCATCGGTTTGTTAACGGATTGGTTACAAAAATTTGGGCTTGATAAAAATACACTGCTGATTTTTACAAGTGATAATAGTGCCACACAACAATCAACACAGGAACCACTGCGTGGTAATAAAGGTGGATATTATGAAGGAGGTATTAAGGAGCCTTTCCTTGCTTTCTGGCCGGGCAAAATAAAAGAAGGCACCGTAAATAATACACCTATTATCAATTTAGATTTATATCCTACTTTTTTATCCCTTGCTGGTATCAATAAAACAAATGTTGATGGCGAATACCTTTTGCCTTTATTTTTAAGCGAAGCCTCAGCAACAAAACGTAAAAGTATTTTCTGGCATTTTCCTGGTTATTTAAATGAGCCTGTTATCCGTGGCCGAGATAGCATTTTTCGTACAAGGCCTGTAACGGCCATGCGTAAAGGCTATTGGAAAATTCTTCTATACCATGAAGAATGGCTATTGAATGGCGGGCAAAAAAATATTGACAACAACAATGCAGTGGAAATTTATAATTTAAAAGAAGATGATGGAGAAAGAAAGAACTTGGCAAACTTAAATAAAAAGAAACGCAACGAATTGCTGAAAGAAGTGTTTGCATGGATGAAAACCACCGGTGCAAAATGGCCAACATTAATAAGTGAAGAAAATAAATTGAATGATCGTGATGGTGGGGATAATGATAATTAAAAAAAAGATAATAATGAGAAAACTGTTGATAAAAATTTGTTTGCTTCTTAGTTCAAGTGTAACATATTCACAGATAACACCACAAAAACCTGTTAATGCTACAATTAACATAAACACAAAGAAAGGACATCCAATTGTGCCCGGCAGTAGCGGTTTTAATGTTCGTATTGGCGATAAAGTGTGGAGCTATAAACATCCTGATTTTATAAAAGCAGTGAATGAATTACGTCCGGGTTGGTTGCGTTACTGGAGCGGAACAGCAGGAGATGCGTTTAGTGCAGCCACTGGCATGTATGATAAAGAATACATCAATATGTTTGACAAAGGTGAAGCCTATGACAGATTATATCAGTTTGTAGAAGTGAAAGGGCCACACCGTATTATTGATTTGTATCGCTTACTTGGAACGGTAAATGGAAAATTAGTTGTTACTGTAAATGCCTTTACTGAAACGCCTGAAATGACAGAAGAACTGGCAAGATTTTGTAAAAACAATAATATAAAAGTGGAATGCTGGCAGTTTTGCAACGAACCTTATTTCTATATCCCCGGAAGGCAACGTTTTTGGTGGAATGATGGATATGATTATGCTCAAAAAATGAAACCACATGCTGATGCAATATTAAAAACATTTCCCGATGCAAAACTGGCGCTCAATTTTACTTGGGATGGTATCTGGGGTTTTATGAAAGAAATCAAAACTTATCAAAATGAAAAAGGAGCTTTTTGGAATGTTTTCAGCAAACATTCGTATGCGCCGCATACTGGCAAAGAAGAAAATTTTGAGGAAGCCTATAAACGAATGAACACAAAACTTATTGAAGCAACAGATAAAAAAGCTATGAATGAAATAGAACAATGGACTAAAAAAGATATTCCAATGCTAATAACTGAGTTTGGTGTATGGAATCGTCCGCTAAATGGTATTATGAGTTCGTTATATAATGCGGAATATACGTTACGGCAATTATCGCATGCCAATACATGGTTAATAGGGTCGCATGAAATTAGTAATAAAATTCGCCCGGCAAAAAATCTTAATAAAGAAATTGTGAATGCTTTTGAAAAGAGTAAATCTGTAAATACACTTGCCATGCAAACTGGTATAGAGTGGGACGATGAAGGTAAGGCACTGCGTATTGTGCACGAAGCTACTAATAATGCAAATTTTGTGTGGAATACAACTATAACAGGTGCTGCGTCTGTAGCTGGCATGAACAATAAAGAAGTAGCAGGTGTTTATGCAATGGCTTGCAAAGGCACAAATGAATATGATTACTTACTTATAAGCAACCGTAGTAGTGAATGGCATACGGTTCAATTAAATATGGATGGAGCTGCTATGAATCAGGTAATGGAACGTATGTACATTTCAGGAGAGAAAGCAGATGATAAAAATGTAAATATTATCACAGATAAACTTTCAATTAGTGGAGTAGCTTCCATAATGCCTTACTCATTTGTGTTATTAAAATGGAAAAACAACCGCAAACAATTGCCAGAAGCTTCAAGAATATTTGAGGCTTCCGTTCTTAAAAATGGGATAGGTCTGCAATGGTGGAAGCAGCCCTCAGTCACATCTTACCTGCTAACCGTTATCGATAATCAAACTGGTAAAAAATCAGTTAAGCAACTTACTGCCTCAAAATATATATCTACTGGCTTAGTTAAAAATCGCAGCTATAAATTTACTGTTCAATCAAAAAATAAAAATGGTGTCAGTGCAATATCTGAATCTGTTTTGGTAGAGTATAAAATACCTGATGAGCCAAAAATATTTAAAACAGCACCAAGGGATAATGAAATTACTGTATTCTGGAAATCGGTACCTAATGCAATGGGGTATAAAATAACTGTATCAGATGGCATTGGAGCATTTAATAAAGTGTACGATGCAGATAATGTATTCGGTTATAAAATAAAAAACCTGGAATTTGACAAGCCATATACTATTTCTCTAAAAGCTTATAATGGGTTAGGTGAAAGCGCATCTTCATCAAATGTCATAGTTACCTGCAAACAAAATATTCCGCTGCCACCCAACAATATATCTGCTATTGAATTGAGCAATGGTAATATTGGTTTAAAATGGAATGAGCCAAAACAAAAACTGCCAGGTGTTCAATATCGTTTGTATCGTGGAGAGCAACCACACCAGTTTAATTTATTGAAAGAAGGACTGTCAGAAACTTCCTTTACAGATGAAACAGTAACTAAAGGGAAAACATATTTTTATACCGTTAAATCATATACAGCCGATGGTGAGTGTAGTTTTTACCCCAATATTGCTACCATCATACGCAATAATAAAAATATTATGGTAGAAGTTGAAAGCATCACCAATGTTGCAGAGGGTGTTGAAGTTAAAGTAAAATACAACAATATTCCAACTGATGGGGAATCTGAATTTGCAGTATTGCTAAGTGATGTAAGTTATTTGAATATTGAAGAAACGAAGTTTATTGCAACTAATGCTGCAAACGGAACTTTTCGGGTAACTATTCCAAATAGTGCATTAAAAGCTAAAGCCACTTATAGTGTAAAAGCATATATACAAACCAACGGCGGAACGCCAGTTATCAGTTTGCCACCACATAAAGAATTTAAAGTGGAATAGGGAAATGAAATTACGTTAGTTTGAAAAAAAAGTTTTTGAAGTAATTCTATTTTAATACAGTATTTATTCTATAAATAACTAATTTTTTTTGCTAAATGCCATGATAAAACCCAAAAAAGAATTGCAAAAATGATAAAAATACTAACTACAGTACTAGCTATTTTGCTTGTCTTTTTTTCTATACATGCACAAGAAATAGGAGCCAATTATAACCACAACCCAGAAATAATTGATTTCAATTACTTAAAAAAAACACCTGTAGAGTGGATACGCACAACTCCTTATATATTCGATTATATTAATGGGGAAAAGGACGTTGATACAGAAACAGGGCTACAAAATGTAATTAATGCTAAAAACAAAGGATATAAAGTGGCATTTGGTTTTCGTTGGGATTTTAAAAAGTATAAACTCAAAATTCCTGCTCCCAACTCAATCGAAGAAAAAAAATATTTTAGAGTTGCTTTACAAATAATTGAGCGGGTAGGCTCAGCTATTGACATTTTTAAATTGGGCAACGAGCCCAATGGTGAAACACTGCCTGAAGACCTTCAGAAGAATGCCGAAGGCATTGTGCCTCTGGTTCGATTTACTGAACGATTACTTACAGAGGTTGTTGAACCATACTACGCTTTACATAAAAATTTGAAGAAGCCCGATGTTTATGCTGGCTCTTTACCTCGTTTGTTTTTAAAGAAAGAGCAAATAAATCCTGGAGTAATTGGTTTAATACAATTGGCACAAGATAACTCAGGTATTAAAGGCTTATCTGTTCATCTGCACATCGCCGATTCAACGGAGATGGATAATGCATTTGATTTTGTAAGAAGTATTATGCCTCAAAAGCCAATCATTATTCCTGAGTACTCATTATTTCGTTTGTACAATAAACATCTTACTGATGAATTGGGCGATAGTGATAATGGAAAAGTATTTGCAGCAAAATACAATTATCCGGCTTCGATGAAAACTTATCAATGGTACAGTAAAGCCAATTCTCAAAGAGTAAGTGCAACAGAGTGGAGTGATTTTTTTGCATCACGGTATTGGTTTCCTCAACATTTTATGCAAACCTTTTATCGCTACTTTCAAAAATTTGGAGTAGTGCTGGCTACGTATGGATATATCAGTCAGTCGGCACTTAAAAAAATGGCCCCAGATTCTCCTACATGGTTTATCAACCCAATTTTTCCTACAAAGAGTTTAAACGTACAACCCGATGGTTCTTACACGGCCAATCCTTTATGGTATGACGATTTTGTGGATATCATTAACAAAGGAAAGCTATGGAAAAAATTTTCTCAATAATAGGACTTAACAGCATGCTTAAAAAAAGTAAATTACGGTTTTTGCTTTCCGCAGTTTTTTTGTGGATGCATTTGTTTGTTGTTGCACAATCATCAAAACCCAATATCGTTTTAATTTATGTAGATGATTTGGGTTACGGAGATGTCGGTTGTTACGGTGCCACAGACGTAAAAACGCCAAACGTAGATAAACTGGCTGCTAATGGTATTTTATTTACTGATGCTCATAGCACTGCTGCCACATGCACGCCTTCCCGTTTTAGTTTGTTAACCGGTGTATATGCGTTTCGTAATAAAGCGGCTGTATTACCTGGCGATGCACCTTTATTAATTGCAACTGGTACTAAAACAGTAGCGTCAATGTTGAAACAAAACGGCTATACAACAGGCGTAGTTGGTAAATGGCATTTAGGTTTGGGAAATGGGGTTATAAACTGGAACGGCCTAATTGCTCCCGGCCCTAACGAAATTGGGTTTGATTATTCATTTATAATTCCTGCTACAACCGACCGAGTGCCAACAGTGTTTGTAGAGAACGGGCGAGTGCCTAACATAAAGACAGATGATTCGATAAAAGTTCGGTATAATAAAATAATAGGCTGTGAACCTACTGGTTTATCGCATCCGCAATTATTAAAACAAAAGGCAGATACGCAACACAGCAATACGATCATCAACGGCATCAGCCGTATTGGTTATATGACAGGCGGAAAAACCGCAAGATGGATTGATGAAGAAATTTCATATGTTTTAAATGAAAGAGCTAAATCATTTATTCGTTCCAATGCAAACAACCCTTTTTTTCTTTATTATCCTTTTCCCAACATTCATGTACCAAGAACACCCAATAAACAATTTATAGGCAGTACTGTAATGGGGGCAAGGGGCGATGTAATTGCTGAAATGGATTGGATGACAGGAGAAATATTGCAACTTTTAGATTCACTTAAATTGTTAGAAAACACCGTTATCGTATTTACCAGCGATAATGGTCCGGTGCTTAATGATGGCTACGAAGATTTTGCAGAAGAATTGCTGGACAAGCATAAGCCTGCTGGTATATTGCGTGGAGGAAAGTATAGTGCTTACGAAGCAGGAACACGTGTGCCAATGATTATTCAATGGAAAGGAAAAATTAAACATGGCAATAGTAAAGCAGTTGTGTCTCAAGTAGACTTTTACAATACAATGGCGGCATTAATCCACTATAGTACAGCAAATAATGAAGCTACAGACAGTGAAAATCAATTGCAGGCTTGGATTGGTAAATCACAAAAAGGAAGAAAATGGTTACTGGAAGAATCTTATACGTTTTCTGTACGAAAAAGAAATTGGAAATACATACAACCGCTACAAAGTGGTACACCAAGCTGGTTGAAAAATAAAAAAGTAGCAACGGGACTTATGCCGCAACAACAATTATTTAATCTAAAAAATGATATTTCAGAGCAGCATAATTTAGCAATGGCAAAGCCAAGAACAGTAAATGAGTTAAAAGAATTACTTTCATCAATAATAAATAAATATACCGTTATAAAAAAAGATTAGTGTTACCCTTTTGGCATCTACGCTACCCGTAGTAATAATTGCAAAATCCGGCAGGTGAACAGAAAAGAAAGCAAAAGACTGGATATGCAAAACAGTTGTGGATTTATCACTCTAATTTTCAGCCATCAACTCATATTAATCAATTAGAAATGTTTCAGGCTACTTTATGATAATTAATACTTACGCTTTTTATAACCCAAGGTATTTTTTGATATTTTTTTACACCGTATTGATACGTTTTTATCTTCATTGCACAGGAAATTTACATGCTTTTACAAATAAAACAGTAAAAAGCCGAATCAGTTTTAATTAGGTTATGAAACAAAAAATTACAGAGCTATTTAATGGTCGTTTTAACGCAACGCCGCTCATTGTACGCTCCCCTGGCCGCATCAATATTATTGGTGAGCATACAGATTATAACAATGGATTTGTATTGCCTGCTGCCATTGATAAGGCGGCGTATGTAGCTATGTCGGTAAGAGATGATGACGAAATTCATTTGATGGCAGCCGACCTCAACGAAAATTTTTCCATTAACATACAGGATTTAAAGCCTGTGGGTGATATAAGCTGGCCTAATTTTATGCTGGGAGCAGCGGCACAGTTTCCAAAACGAGGTATTCCCTTGATTGGCTTTAATGCAGTATTGATGAGTGATGTGCCCATGGGTGCAGGTCTCTCATCTTCTGCCGCAATAGAATGTGCAACCACTTTTGCTTTAAACGAATTGCTGCAAACTAAACTCGACAGGTTAGAAATGGTGAAGATGGCGCAGAAAGCCGAGCATTAATATGCAGGAATACTATGCGGTATTATGGACCAGTTTGCTTCCATGATGGGTAAGAAAGACCAATTAATAAAATTGGATTGCCGTTCATTACAATACGAATATGTGCCAGTTAAATTAAATGGGATTAAAATATTATTATTGAATACCAATGTTAAACACTCATTGGCCTCATCAGAATATAATACACGCCGTAAAGAATGCGAACAGGGAGTGGCATGGATAAAAGAAAATGAGCAAATGGTAAATTCTTTAAGGGATGTTAGTGTATCAATGCTGGAGAAGTATGTGTTGCCTAAAGATGAATTAGTGTATAAACGTTGTCTTTTTATTGTGGAAGAAACAGAAAGACTACAAACAGTTTGTGATGATTTACTGAAAACGGATATTATTTCGCTCGGTAAAAAAATGTTTGCTACACATGATGGTTTAAGTCATAAATACGAAGTGAGTTGCAAAGAACTTGATTTATTGATTGGTTTGGTAAGCAACGATTACAATGTAATAGGTGCAAGAATGATGGGTGGTGGTTTTGGAGGTTGCACTATCAATCTTGTAAAAGAAGAAGCTATTGAAAAATTAATTGCCGAAATAAAACCTGCTTATGAAGCAGCCACCAATTTACCCCTTACTTATTATGTCGCATCCATTGAAAACGGAACAGAAATTATTTGATACTATGTTTGATTTAAAACAACACTCACATACAAGACTGAATATTTTAACAGGTGACTGGATATTGGTATCGCCACATAGAATGAAACGGCCCTGGCAGGGTAAGGTAGAAGATTTGGCAGAAGATGACAGACCGGCATATGACCCTGCCTGTTATTTATGCTCCGGTAATAAACGTTCAGATGGAAGCATAAATCCAGATTATACAAATGCTTTTGTTTTTACCAATGATTTTTCTTCTTTGTTAGCAGATACACCGCAAGGTGAGGTGAACCACAATGATTTATTGATGGCCAAAAGTGAAAGTGGTATTTGCCGGGTTATCTGTTTTTCGCCAGACCATAGTCTGACATTGCCATTAATGGGTGAAGAGGCGATTGAAAATGTAATTGAACTGTGGCAAAAGGAGTTTAAGCAACTATCTGCAAATCCATCTATAAAATATATCCAGATTTTTGAAAATAAAGGAGATGTGATGGGGTGCAGCAATCCGCATCCACATGGGCAAATATGGGCATCTTCATCCGTTCCTTTGGAATTATCAAAAGAAACAACACAGCAAAAAAAATATTTTCAACAACACGGTAAAAGTTTATTAAGTGATTATTTAAAAATTGAATTGGAGCAAAATGAAAGAATTGTTTTGGAGAATGAACACTTTGCAGCGTTGGTGCCTTTTTGGGCGGTATGGCCTTATGAAACAATGATATTGAGCAAGCGGCATATACAAAGCATTGTTCAGTTTGATGAGAACGAAAAAAAATCATTTGCAGCCATATTGAAAAATCTTACTGCCAAATACGATAATCTTTTTAATATATCTTTTCCATACTCTGCAGGTATGCATCAGGCACCTGTAAATGATGGCGAACATAATGAGTGGCACTGGCACATGCACTTTTATCCGCCATTGCTACGCAGTGCAACTGTAAAAAAATTTATGGTCGGTTACGAAATGCTGGCCAATCCACAAAGGGATATTACTGCGGAAATGGCCGCAACTACTTTAAAAGGGTTATCAGAAATTCATTATAAACAAAAATAGAAGTTGAAACTGAAGTATAAAAATTTAGTTACAGGCGGCTTAGGTTTTATTGCTTCTCACACGGCATTGGAATTAATAAATTTGGGATACGAAGTGGTGATTGTGGATGACATTAGCAATTCGCAGTTATTTATTTTAGATAGTATTAAAAAAATTACCAGCACACGGCCAAAGTTTTTATGAAGTAAATATGGTGAAGAAAGCAAACCTGTCAATAGTATTAGCTGCCGAAAAAATATTGCCGCTGTTATTCATTTTGCTGCATCAAAATATGTTAGATAATCAGTGGTTAAACTGTTGAAATATTCGAAAAATAAAAATTACGAAGTATAATATTGGTACCGGTATTTCTATTTTGCAAATAATAGAAACCTTTGAGAAAACTAATCAACTGAAATTAAATTATAGTTTTGGAAAAAGAAGGCAAGGCAAAGCACCATCTATTTACGTAAATGTATCAGCAGCAGAAAATTTATTAGGCTGGAAGGAGCAATTTGGATTAGAAGCAATGGTAAGTAGTGCCTGATAATGGCAACAAAAAATTATAGCAAACAATCGTTAATAATTTATAAGTGCTGTTATAAAGGTTTTAAAAACAACCGACTACCTGATATTTCTGGTTTATTTTTTAATAGTAGCAATTTGTGGTTTCTGGGTATCGTCGTAAAAAAGGCAAGGAAGCAAGCAGTACTGATTATTTTTTAGCATAAGGCTCGCTTACCTTGTGGACTAGTGGTGCCTTATTAATTGCTTCTAGTATTTCTGCATAGCAGTTTAATGGTATAAGTGCCAGTGGTTTTAAAATGGGGCTTGCCATTTCAAGTAACGAATTGATGGTAGCAATAACACTTATTGTCGTGTCATTTTTTTTTGCCAGTGTATTTTAGAAATACAATATTCACCATGCCGCAATTTTTTGCACAGCAGTATAATGGAACGGTAGCAAAAAAAATGATTTCAGAACAGTCTTTTGTTTAGAAACACAGCATTTTCCTGATTCGCCAAATTAGCCTAACTTCCAGTCTACTATCCTTGAGAAAGCAAAGACACATAAATCAATTTGTGTTTACAGGGTTAAACAGTTTTATTTTGACAAATTTGTATGCCGAGTGAAAAAAATATTTTGGTTCTTATTATTGATTTCAGTTTGCTGTAATTCTCTTTTTTCGCAGCAAACCGAAAAGTTATATGGTTCCATTAACGAAGAAACATGGCTGCCCCATCAGTCTGTCAGGGCCATGTTTCAGGATGCTACGGGTAATATATGGGTGGGCACCAATGCTGGTTTGAATAAATACAATTTGTTTTCAGTTACTAATTTCAACTTAACCAAAAAATTAAATAACCGGCTGCTCAATAATTCTGTACGCTGTATCAACGAAGATAATTTTGGCAATATACTGGTAGGTACAGAGAGTGGTCTGGGAGTTTTAAATCCTAAAACCAGTGAAATAGCTGTTGTAACAGAAAATGATGAAACGGTAGTAGAAATTATAAAGGGGCAAAAAGGAATTTGCTGTTACATTACCAACAGCGGAAAAATTTTTCGCTTTGTATCAGAAGCGGACAGTAAAAAAAAAGGTTCACCCCCTCAATTGATATTTGACGGGCATGCAAGTGATATTGCAGTAAAAACAATCTTTGAAATGCCGGGGGGCAATATGCTAATTGGGGCTGCAAGCGGGTTGTATATTTTTAATGTTGACAGTAAAAAATTAAGTACGCTGAATTTTAAATACAGTATTACCTGTATTTATGCTGTAGATTATAGTGCCATATGGGTCGGTACCGCTGCGGATGGTTTGTACGAACTGGCGATATCCGGAACTGGTGCTGCTACTGTTGCCATTAAAAATAATATCCGGCCGGGTAGCAATACCGATGCTGTAAATAACTATATCGTTTATTTAAAAGGGATTAGTTCACGTCTTATTACGGTGGCAACGCCTGCACAGGTTTTTATAGCAGAAAAAAAGGCAAGCGGGGTGGCTGTTACTAAAATATCTGATAACGTCTCTTTCAGGGAATTTTCTATTACCAGTTTATTAACTGACAAAACAAATAATATATGGATTGGCAGCAGAAGGGGTTTGTATAAAATGAAACGCCGTCACCTGCAGGCAGCCTATACCGCTGTTATGTCAAAAGAATACAAACAAGATAATATTTTAAATGACCTGTATTTTGTCCAACGAGATGTTTTATGGATGCTTACATCATCGGGTGGGTTGTTTCGCTTTAACAGTCTTACAGGCAGGCAGGAAAAACTGCAGTTGAATTTTAATACGTTCAGGCTTGTACGTAAAGCTGTAAATGGCAATATTATAATACTGGCCGATGATGCAGTAATTGAAATACCAGCATCAGAACTATCTAAATTAAACCCGGGCTTTAAAGTGTTGGCTAAAGGGAATGATTGGGAACTGGTCAATGATATGGCTGAAGTAGCCCCTGGTGAATGGTGGGCCAGCAGTTGGAAAAATGGTTTGTTGCGGGTATCAGTTAATAACAGCGCATCCCTTACAGAGCTATATACGGAGGCAGCAAAGCGGTTTACCACTCAAAGTCATTTATTTGGTATAATAAAAGACATTAGCAATAATGTTTGGATTGGCACCCGGGGTGAAGGCCTAGTAAAAATTAACCTGAATACTAAACATGTAACACGATATAATAAGGTAAGCAAATCATCCGACCGGATACTCTCTATTAAAGAAGACAGCAAAGCAAGAATATGGATTGGTACCCGTGGAGATGGTTTACAATTATATCAACCAGCTACAAACGACTTTAAAATATTTGAAGAGAAAGACGGGTTGCCTTCAAATTCCATTTCTTCTATCGAAGAAAACAGCAAAGGTGAAATATGGGTGGCTACATTAAATGGTGTTGCCTGTATGCAACAGAATCAGTTCATACCGTTCCAGTCGTTTAATCATCAGGATGGCATCAACAATGCAGAATTTTCGTTTAATGTTTCTGCTGCTGATTATAAAGGCAATGTTTATTTTGGAAGCGGCGCAGGTATGTACCAGTTGAGTAAAGCCGACATTGGTAATAAAAGTATCATGCCTGTAGAATGGACAAATTTCGAATTGCTTAAAAATGATAAGAAAGATGGTGGAGATGTGGAGAATTCATCAGGAGCGGCTCCAAACCTTTTGCAGCAAATTGATAATAACAACCTGCTTACTCTAAAGCACAACGAAAACAGTTTTCGTATTGGTTTTGCTTCTCTTGATTTTACTGCACCTGAAAAAAACAGGTATGCTTACCGGCTTGTTGGTAAAGATGAAGAATGGAAACTGCTCCAGGGCGTCCGTCAGCAGGTACAATATGTAGGCCTTGCAGCCGGTGATTATGTTTTTGAGGTAAAAGCTGCAAACAGTGAAGGCGACTGGTCCAGCCAGTCACAATCCGTAAACATACACATCAGACCATCATTTTGGGCAACCTCTTATGCTTATATTTTATACGCCTTAATTTTTGCAGCAATACTGCTTACTGCATTTCTATTACGGCGCAGGTGGTATAAGTTAAACAGGCAGTTAGAGGATGAAATTGAAACAGGCAAAATGCATAACCGGCAAATGGTTTTTTATACCGACCTTTCTCATGAAATTAAAAACCGCCTTTCACTATTATTAGGCCCGTTAGAGCAGGCTTTAACGGGGAAAAAAGTAAATCCACAAATATTAAATAATTTATATGAGCAGGGCCTACGTTTAAAAAAATTAACGGACCAGATAATGGATATCCGTAAAAGTGAAAGTGGCAGCTTCCTTTTGAATGTTGCAGAAGAAGATATTAAGAAAGTTATTCAGCAAATTGTAACTGAAGCCACGCCATTGGCAGTTGTAAAAAATATTAAGATATCATTCATCAGTCAGAAGGAAAATATAAAAGGTTGGTGCGATGAAGAGCTGCTGGAAATTGTAATGATGAATCTGGTAAACAATGCCATTAAATATTGCAACTCCAACGGCAGTGTAGAAGTTAAAATTGACACTCAATACCTCGGTGAGAATGATTTACCGCTACCGAGTCACAAAGAAGGCAATTATTTATGCTGTACAATAACAGATACGGGCCTGGGTATTGCAAAAGAGGAAATAGAAAAAATTATACAGCCATTTTACCGGGCAGAGAATACAAGGCACAATAAAAAACAAACCCCGGGAACAGGTATAGGGCTTGACCTTGTGGCACGGCTAATAAGCAAGCATTACGGCAGTCTTGATATACGAAGTGAAATGAACCAGTTTACTTCGGTTAGTTTTTATTTACCGGTTGATAAATCAATTTATTCCATAGCAGAACTAAAACCGGATATTGTTCATGCACCCATTATTATTGCTGCGGGCAAACCGGAACATATCAATGAAAAAAAGTTAATTCTGCCTGCTGATGAATTGAAATTTGCAGATGTTTTAGCAAAAAAGGATTGGCATATATTGGTGGCCGATGATAACGAAGAAGTACTCAAGCTGGTTGCATGTTCGTTAGAGGATGAATTTTCCATACACAAAGCTGGTGATGGTAATGAAGCTTTGGAGGTATTGCAGCAGCAGGAAATACATTTAATTATCAGCGACCTTGATATGCCACAAATGGATGGCCTTACTTTTTGCCGTAATATAAGAACAATAGATAAATTCCAGAATATCCCATTCCTTATTCTCACAGGCCGAAACTCGGAAGAACAGAAATTAATTTGCTTTCAAAATCAGGTAGATGATTTTATAGAAAAACCTTTTAGCACCGAATTACTGAAATGGCGGGTAAAAAATTTTTTACGCAGCAGCAGTAGCAAAGTGAAACTGAAAACGGTGATGGTGGTGGAGCCAAAAGATGAAATAAGAGAATCAGAAGAGGATGAATTTATCCAGGATATTATTAATCTAATAGAAAAAAATATTGATAAAGATTTTTTGGATGTTGATTTTTTAGCAGAGAATATGTACAGCAGCCGTGCTACTTTTTATCGCCGCATGGAACAGATGGTAGGTGAATCACCTTCAGTTTTCATAAGAAAATATCGTCTCAAGAAAGCTGCACTGTATCTGCAGTCGGGTAATTATTCTGTGAGTGAAGCAGCTTATAAAACCGGCTTCAGTAATCCCAAATATTTTTCTAAATGTTTTCAAAAAGAATTTGGAGTAACGCCTACTAATTATTTAGAAACTTATTTTGCAAATAAATTTGAATAATAATATCAAATACTGGAGATCTATATTCTACTCCGATAAAATATTATTGAAATTAATGTAAGTCGGCAGTATACTAAGTATTCGCTGGGCTAATTTGTACTTAAAAATGTTATTGCAAAATAGTTCAGTAGCATTTGTAACCCACAACCTAATGCATCCATCGCCTACACTAAACGTAACAGTTTCTTTCACACTAAAAGACTACGAAGGTGCTGGCGAATTTATTCAGCCAAGAGTTAAATCTTGGAAAGCACCTAAAAAGGGATTGGTTTACTACGATTGGTACGAGCAATAAGTAGGGGAATTGCAAAGCACATTCAAGTTTAATTTAATCAGCTTTGCTAATAAGTTGGTTCAACTGTCGCCAATTAAAAATGGTTGGTCTGTTGTTGAAAATCTTGATAAATATTTATCAGCAAATGCCGTAAAGTCAATTAACTATTCTAAAAATGAATTAAAAATTGTGATGGTTGAATCAGGTAAACTGGTTGTTTATAACGCATCGCCTATAAGCTGATCCTCAGCCAAAAAAATTGAAAACATCGGAAACGTTTTATGGAAACTTTATTTACCTGTAGGAAAGAAAAATTTAGAGGTGGTTATTTCTTTAAAGGATTAAAGAATCTATTGAAAAAATTAGCCACTTAATATAACTAAAGAAATGTTGACTTTCAAATAGGTTATTAATTATTACAAATAAGTACTGCCCCAAATTAAATTTACTTATATGGGAGTAAACGTAAATTATCAATTATCAGTTTTCATTTTTCCTTCCAATATTGCTACTAAGCTTACACGAAGAAAATATTGACAAATTTTATGCTGGTTACTCCAGATAAATGGTAAGTTTAAATGAAGTTCCTTTAGCGGGCGCACTTTTTATAAAAGCTTTTATACCTAATTTACCCAACAAGTCATAAATAAGCGGTAGGCCAATGCCCTTAAATATCTCGTTGGATAAATCACCATTATTAAAAGCATTAACCATATCAGCAGGAATGCCATTTCCATTATCATTGATATTAATAACCACTACTTTATCAGTACTGGCACAGGTTATAGAAATTTCGCCATTTCTTGTGTTTTTATTTGCATTATCAATAAGGTTTCGTAACACTACAGCAAATATTCTTTTGTCTGTATGTAGAATAATATCAGTATTTAATTGGGTTAGAGTATTGCCATTTTGATAAATAAGTTGCTGGTATAGTATCATTTCTTCATTTATAACAGTTTTTAGTGAAAACGGAACTGGGATTACAGAAAAATCATCTCGTTGCATGGCAGTAACCCATGTCATTACTTCTTCTGAAAAATTATATAGTTGCGAAGTGGCCGACGAAAGTTCTTTTAATTGGTTTTGCAGATCGGTTGTATTCATGGTGGTTGCGTTCTTTGAAACATAATTTGTTACCGAATTAATAAACCGTAAGGGAGACCTGACATCATGCAAAATCATTGAGTTTAATTTATCTCTGAAATTTGACATCATCAAAAGTTTTGCTTCAGACGATTTAACAGTATCCAGAGTAATTTGCAATTGTTTCAGGTTGTTATTTAAAGCAGCGGTTTTTTTCTGCACTACCTGCTCCAATCGCTTTTTTTGTGCTTTTAATACTTTTACCCTTAGTTTTATAATAGCGGCAAAAAGCAATATAGATAAACCAGCAATGAGTATAATAAATTTCCAGCTGGCAAAAAAGGAAGTTTCTACATATAAGTTAACCGTTCTTATATTTAAACTGCTGTTATTTTTTGAACGTATTTCAATGGTATAATTACCCGGCAAAAGCCTGCTTACAGCAATAACCCCATTTTTATTAATCGGCCTCCACTGTTCATTATCAATTGCCTTAATTCTGAATTCCAGTGCATCATCATCGTTTGTTACGCTGCTTACGGTAATCTGTAAAAGCCTGTAATTATGCTTAAGGTTAATTATACTATCAATAATCATGGCGTTGTCATCAATAAATATCTTGTCAATATAAATAGTAGTATTTATGTTCTGTCTCTTCAGGCTTCTTGCTTTTTCCGGGTTAAAAATAACTATGCCCTTATTTGATGGAACTGAAATATCACCATCCGATAACAGTAACATACAGTTTGCGCCAGCTCCATTTAGTTCCTCTTGAAGTAGGCCATCTTCTGTAGTAAAATGCAAATAGCCACTTAAAATTTTTTTGTTAGTTTTTGTATCTATTAGCCATTGCATTTTGTTAATGCAAAAAAGCCCCTTTGCAGTCGAAATCCAAAAGTAATGATGTCTGTCTTCTATTATATTATACGCAAATCGCAGGTATTCTTTTTCATCAAGTGGAACTTTAGTAATACTGTTATTTTTATAAAGGAAAATGCCGGCACCGGTACTTGTTATCCAATAATGGCTGTCTTTATCCTTATAAATAGACAGGCAATTAGCATCAGATACCATAGTGGTTAACTGCTTATTAACTGAGTTAAATGTGTGTATGCCTTGTGATGTGGCAAGTAAAAACTCTTGTGCATTTAATTGTGCAATATGCGACACATAGTTATCGTAATATGAAAAATGTTTTGAGAAACCTTTAACTTCTTCCAGCTCTTCACCATTAAAAATATATAAGTTAGTATAAGTTAGTACATAAATCAGTGAGTTGTAGCTACTCTTAAATATTTCCACAACCTCACTTTCAAGCTCTTTTTGAAAAAGCGTCTTTTTTGTAACAAAGTCTTTTTTAAAAATTAATTTTCTATCGCCATACCATAATTCTTTTTTTTTATCTAAAAGATAACCACTAATTATATTTTTGTTTGACAAAAAATAATCAGTAACTCTTGTGCTATTTCTTTCATAAAGGCAGTTTTTACCTAAAATCATTTTTTCTAACACTTCCAATTGGCTAAAAATAGTAACTTTTATAGCTGGTTTAAAAAAAGCAGCAGCCTTTACAACGTATAATCCATCTAAGCTTGCAAAATAATAACAGTTACGGGCAGATGAGTAATAAATATTAGTAACATTAGCTATGCTTAAGTTTTCAAATATCAATTGGCTTGATAAAATACCATTTTCAAAATTAATACTGTATAGTTTTTTATCGTCCGTTAATACATAGGTGGAATTTTTATTCCAGGTTACTACGCTACCAGATTGTAAAAAAAATGAGTTGGCCGCTATTGGCCCTGCTATATTTTTTATTTTATCAATCAATACCCCCTTTACAAATGCGTATACCCTGTTTTTATCTTCTACAGATATCAATATACTGTCCTTTAGCAAAAAAAGGTTTTTAAAAGTAAAATTACTGTCTGTATGTGTGTACACAACAGCCTCTTTATACCTGCTGACATACCACAATTTGTTTCTAAACTTTACGTAGAAACTGCCATTGGGTAAACCAAAAAAGGAAGCTGAATTATTACTTATTTTTTGCTGCTCCTGTTCTGTAAAATGAGCTTTTAAAAAATTGTTGAATTCCAATTGGTCTATACCATAACCATTAGTATAATTTCCCCCTTTAACAATTTTGTTTTTCCGGGCTGCAGGAAAAGAGCCTTTAAGTGAGTCAGTAATAATATCTGCTGTATTGCCTTCCCAATCATTCACTATAATATTTTGGTGCTCATCTAAACTAATATCACCAAAAGTATACCCTAAAAAAGGGGTATTAGATTTGTTAAAAACCTTTACGCTAATGCCATCATACCTGTACAGGCCATTTTCACCAACTATCCATAAATAACCATTTTTGTCTTCGTGGCATTCCAAAATTCCGTTTGAAAAAAAACCATCTTTTTGTGTAAGTAGCTTTACAGTATAGTTGTAACTCCTAGTTTGCCCGTATGCACCAGTTACTGTAAAAAGTAGTATAAATAAAGTTTGAAGAAAATACATATATCTAATAAAATGGAAAAATAACTAAGTAAATAATAAACACTTTTGCATTTAAATGATTAACGCTCAGCTTTTAAAAAAAACATTTGCATTAACGGTATTCAAAATTATGCAATGCTTTGTTTTAAGTGTTGTTACATGTAAAGTGTAGTAACTAAAAATACTTAATAAAACCGAATACTTACACTGATAATAAGATGCTTACGTATGGGGTGAAGCTTTACAGCTGCATTCTCTAAACAAAAGTAAAGACAAATGAGAAATTATGAACTTTACAACATCAATTTTGAACTATACAATAAGTTCTTGCGCTAAATCTAAATTAATATTGTTTTTATAAATTTTTAACAATAAAATAATCAGGTATGACTAAAAAAATTTTTATGGGCCTTAGTTTGGCACTGTGTATTGCAGCCGTTAGCTGTAAAAAAAATGGTAACGACGTTGCAGCCAAAACCGATGGATTAAACGATGCAGACAAAGCATTAGTAAAGGCAGCTGGCTTTAACACTTACAGAACAAGTGTTAAACCAGATGGCACCTTTATATTAGAAGGTGATGTACTGGTTACCAGAGATGAATTAAAGGAAATGGCTAACCAAAAACCGGCTCATAATATTATAATAGGGGGTGAGGAGCACTACCGTACTACTAATGTAGTAAGTAATAATGGAGCTCAGGTAAGAATACTTACTATTTCTCTGGGTTCCACTGGTTTTCCTTCTAATTACACCACTGCTTTACGAAATTCGATTTCTCGTTATAATAACTTAAATCTCCGCATACGGTTTGAGGAACGCACCCCGGGTTCAGCTACCAATATTCGAATCTTTAGAAGTGATTTAGGTGGTTTTAATGCAGCAGGTTTAATTACACTTGGTCTGGCTAGTGGCTTTCCCACTAATGGTAACCCTGCTCCATCTTTTACTTTTAATTCAAATACGGCAGCAAACCCCTATTTTAATACAGCTACTAAAATTGATGATGTGCTTGCGCATGAAATTGGGCACCTTATTGGTTTTAGACATACAGATTACTTAAGGAGACAGAGTTGTGGGGATGGCAGCAGGGAAACCGCAGGACAAATAGGTGCAGTACTTATTCCAGGTACTCCAGAACAAAATCAAATTTCCGCAGGTGATAATTCATGGATGATGGCTTGTTCAAATGGTACACCTGGGTTTACAAATTTCGATAAAATCGCTCTAAACACTGTTTATTGATTAAATGGTTTTTTTTGCAACACAAAACCCTTTTTGCCTGGCAAAAAGGGTTTTGCTATAAAATTATAAAGCACTTGCAGCAGTAACTATACCTCTATATGTAACATAAAATCCCAATTTAAATGAAAGTATTTTTGCTAAATTTTACTTTTTTGCTAAGCAGTTTTATTGTGGCAGCACAGGATAAAGGGATATCCACACAGGATAGTTGTTTTTTGCAATATACCGAAGTGCCATTAGCTACCGGCAATTTCAAGTCACAAGTAACTGCTCCATTTTACCTGGTATTTACAAAACAAAAATTAGCTGCTGGTTATACGGTAGTAAGGCAACTTAGCAATACTGCTTATATTATTAAAAACCCCTTCACTGCCAAAATAAGTTTTTCTGAAAATGATTTTTTCAAAATAATGCCTGCCAATAACCAGTGGAAACTGTCGCCTGCTGTTTGCAATAAGTTAACCAGCCTGAAAAAAAAACAACTGCATAATTTTATTGTAACAGGCACTTCGCTTACTGAAGTAATTAATCTTCTGGAAACTCAAAATATCAGGGTTCTTCAAAAAGACAGCAGCAGTGCATCTGCCGTAATACAATGCACCCCTACATTAATAAGCAGGTATTTGCTTAACCAGCAGCAAATTATATTTATTGATTTTTACATTTCGCCTTCATCAGAAATAAATGCAGTCGGCTACAAACGCTTTACCAATAATATAAGCCTGCTCGATTATAAAATTGCAAAAGCCAATGGCAAAAATATTGTAGTGGGTATAAAAGAGCAGAATATGGATAAGGACGATATTGACCTGGTGAAACGAACAATACCCTCAACATTAGCCGCCCCCACGTTAAATGTGCATGCTACTACCATTGCCACACTATTAGGCGGGGCTGGAAACAGCTATTATGATGGCAGGGGTATTGCCCATGCCTGTAAATTTTACTCCAGTTCTTTTGCTAATTTATTTGCAGATAATTTTACTATACTTAATCAAAATAACGTCAGCCTTCAAAACCACTCGTATGGAACTGTAGTGCAGCAGTTTTATGGTGCAGAAGCATTGAGCTATGATGCGCAGCTATGGCAAAATAAAAACATGCTCCATATTTTTTCTTCTGGTAACAGGGGTGAAAGTGCACCAACAGACGGGCTTTATCAGGGAATTACAGGTTATGCCAATCTTACTGCTAACTTTAAAATGGCAAAAAATATTATTTCGGTTGGTGCGGTTACAGACCTGTCAAAATTTATTTCGTTTAGCTCTGCAGGACCTGTTTATGATGGCAGGTTAGCGCCACAGCTAGTAGCCTTAGGTGCCAATGGCACTTCCGATGCTGCCGCATTGGTAAGCGGCACAGCAGCCGTTATGCAGCAGGTGTATAAAGACAGTAATATGCAACAGTTGCCTCCTGCTTCGCTTATTAAAGCCATTTTGTACAACACCGCAGGTGACGTACACACACACGGCATTGATTATAAAACCGGATATGGGCTGCTAAACGCCTACGAGGCTGTAAAAAGTCTGCAACAAAAAAAATACACGGGTGGCACCGTAACAGCAACACAGCCCTGGGTTAATACCATAAATCTGTCTGCAAACATTGCCCGCTTAAAAGTTACGTTAGCCTGGACAGATACAGCAGCCACCATTAACAATAACAAGGCACTTATTAACGATTTAGACCTTGAAATAAAAGAATTGACTTCGGGTTTTGTTTACAAACCCTGGGTATTAAACAGTGCAGCATCAGTTGATTCGCTCTTGCAACCGCCTAAACGCAGAAGAGACTCTTTAAATACGGCTGAACAAATTTCAATAGACTTGCCTGATGCCGGTTTGTACGAAATAAAAGTTAGTGGGTTTAACATTATAAACGGCAGTATTCCTTTTTCTGTTGCAATAAACGCAGATACTATAAACACATTTAGTTTTATAAACCCCTCTAATACATCTGACGTACAGAAATATGAAGATGATACACTTACTATTAGCTGGGCAACAAAAACTGTTAATACAAACGCAACCGGAAGCTTATACATTACTTACAATGATGGAAATACATGGGAAGTAATAAGCAACAATACTAATCTTAATACCCAGATGTACCGATGGTATATTAAAGACACTGTTTCGGCTGCACGGCTGAAAATGGAAACAAGCTTTGGCAGTTTTCAGTCAAACAATTTTATAATTAGAGATAAATTCAGGCTCAATCTTGATTATAATTGTACTGACTCTTTTCGACTGTCGTGGAAAAGGTACATTTTTGCCAGCAACTACAAAATTTATGCTTTAAAAGACAGCAGCCATTTAGAGTTTATTACTGCAACTGCCGATACCTTTAAAGTATTTAATAAATCACAATACCCATATTCTAATTACGCAGTTGAGCCAGTACTTAGTAATAACATACCTGCGGCCTTTAGCGGCAGCTATGCTATCAATCTTCTACAAACAAAATGTTATTATACTGCCCTAAACTATAATATTGCAGATATTAATGCTTTGCAGCTAAACCTTACACTAAGCTTTGCCGGTAATGTACAAAGTGTGCAATTTGAAAAAGTGACTAATACAGGGCAGTTGCTCAATAGGCAACCGGCGCAAAATATAACTGCTAATGAGTTTATTTATTATAGTGATAATTTTATGTTACAAAAGGGTGTAAATTATTTCAGGGCAAAAATAACCCTTGTAACCGGGCAGGTAATTTATACAGATATTGTTTCTGCTTTATCCACGGGTGAAGATAAAATTTTGTTTTATCCAAACCCTGTTACCAGAAACGCACCATTAAATTATTTATTGAAAGATAATTTGGGAACTAACTTCAAACTTCTTTTATACAATAGTAGTGGACAATTGTTAAGCACTTCGCAGATATCTTCGGTAGGCACAGTCGATGTAAACAATTTGCCACAGGGAGTAATTATTTATAGAGTTATCACAGAAGATAACACCCTATTTACAAAAGGCAAGTTTATTATACTAAATTAAAAAAGATGAAGAGAATCAACATAATTATTTACGCATGGCTTCTTTTTTTTACATCAGCCTGTAATTTTAATGCTGCAACAAAAAAGCTGCAAAAATCAGCAGCTGGTTTTGAGTATGAAATTATTAAATCTGACAGCAACATTAATTTAAAATTTGGCGATGTGGTTAAACTGCATCTAACACAATATGCAGATGATTCTTTAATGAATACAACATATACCAGCCTTCCCGAGTATATAAAAATCGACTCTGCAACAATAAATAAGTTTGATTACACAGCAATTTTACCTTTATTACATATTAATGATAGTGCAGTTTGCTACTTTTCTACAACTCAGATAATTAAAAATGCAGCAAACGATAAAGAGATACCTGAGTTTTTAAAAACAACGAAACAAATAAAGGTTTGTATTAAAGTATTAAAAAGTTATCAAAATGACAGTATTGCAAGCAAAGAATATTTTGGGGATAAAGCAGTCTATATGTCTGCTCTTCAAAAAAAAGACAGTGTAAATTTAGTGCAGGCAAATTTACAATTCGATAGTTTGATTAACAAAGAAACCGGCCCTGTTACAAAGCTTCTGAGCGGCATTTACGTAAAAGTAATTAAAACTGGTACAGGCAATAGGGGTGTTTCCGGCGATAGTATAAGTATTCTTTATAAAAGTTATTTGCCTGACGGAAATTTAGTAGAAGCCTCGAACGCACAAAATCCACTCGTTTTAAAAAAGTCTGGCGAATATGCAATAAAAGGATTTTATGAAGCAACAGCAAACCTAACCAAGGGTAGTATGGCGAAATTATTTATACCAGCAATGGCAGCTTATGGAAAAAGTGGATATGGGAGAAAAGTGCCGCCATTTTCAAACCTAATAATTGAGGTAGAAATATTATAAGTGAAACGGAACAAGAATTAACTTCCCTGAAACGTAATATTACCGGGTTTTAGTTTTGTTAACTTAGCATGCAGTATTTAGTAAGAAAATTGTTTTCAGAAAAGATGAATAACTATATTAAAACAATGAAGTTTCTTGTAATAGACGACCACTCCATAACAAGGCTGGGAATAGAAAATCTGCTCAAATCCAATTATTCATTTTGCAAAGTGGATGCTGCTTCTAATGGGTTAGAAGCAATACGGCTGGTAAAAAATAATGCATATGATCTTGTAATTGTTGATATAAATATACCCGGAACAGATACACTGGAATTAACACATAAAATTACAAGTGAACTAAAGCAAAAAGTACTGGTGCTTTCAATGAGTCCTAAAATTGCATTCATGAATTCCTACCTGAATAAAGGCGCTGCTGCATTTTTGGAAAAAAGTGAAACTGACGATACAATAGCCCAAACAATTGCTGATATTATTTCTGGTAAAACAATTAGTAATCCTGTAGAAAATAAATCGTCTGCCCTGCCAGCACCATTTAATACCCTTACAAAAAAGGAGTTTAGCGTAATGCTGCTTTTAGTACAGGGAAAATCTGTAAGTGAAATTGCAACCCTGCTTGATTCTCACACATCTACCATTGGCACTCAAAAGCAAAAGGTTTTTGAGAAAACCGGAGTAGATAATGTTATTGCCCTTAAACAATTACATGATTTATACAAAGTGAGCTGACTTCCTTTCTATAGAAAGCGGAATAGAATATTTTCTATTTTTTTTCCACTACTCCACTTGTAATTTCATACTGTTAAATAAGTGTTTACTTAAACGGTTTCATTTATCACGAAGCTGAACATGTATGTTTTTAAATCGCTATAAACTCCACAATTTAAAAGACTACGCCAACTCACTTTTGGAAAACGTAAACTTTTCAGGTACGGACGAAAAGGTAATTTATGACCCTGAAGTAGCCGAAGGAGGTTCTTTTTTCATAAGAATCAGTAATTCAATTTCATTGCAGGTGGCTAACTATGTTGCAAAAACTGATATGGTATTTGAAAGACAATCCGGCACTGAATGCGATATACTTATAAGCTTTCAGAACTTTACATTTTGTCAGTGTCATTGTTCAAAAGACTGCGATGAAATTATAGCCAACAATAACAGTATTGGCTCTGTACAGTGCAAGGGCACACTGGTAGCAGAAAAAATAAAGGTTCCGCCTGGAGTACATGTAAAAGTTATTTTAGTTCTGTTAAAGCAAGGATGGCTTGACGAATTACTGGCAGATGAGAACCTCAAAGGCTATTTTGAGAAGTATACCAACATTCCTGCTCTTAACTACAGAAAAGAATTTTTATCGATTTTACAACGGGGTCTGTTCGAAGAAATTATGACTACAGGCCTGACCAGAAAATTAAATAAACTCTTTATAAAATCGAGAGTGCTTACATTGTTAGAGTCTTTTTTCAATGACATTCTTGAGAAAGATGTGCAAGATGACGAACGTAAAGCCTTTTATAGTACCAAAAAAGACATTGAAAAGCTGCAACTTTCTATTACACTGATAGAATCTCATCTGCAAACCTTTTTTCCTGGTATAGAAGTACTTGCAAAAAACGCCTGCATGTCCAGAACTAAATTCATCTGCCTGTTTTATGAAGTTTATGGAATGAGTGCTTTTGAATACTACCAGAAAAAGAGAATGGATATTGCTTATGAATATTTAGCAACACAGCACTTACAAATTGCCGAGGTAGCATCTAAAATTGGCTATTGCAGCAGCAGCAGTTTTATACAGGCTTTCAAAAAACAGTATGGATTTTTACCAAAAGAAGTTTTTGCAAAAAATTGATCACTCCTAATCATTTTTCCTGCATATAACTTTCTACCCTATAATAAACATTAAGAATGACTTATTTGCTTTTCGGCTGTTTTATATTAACTACTATTTGTTTAGCAGTATGCCTTATTTATTTTTATCGGCAGCACAAAAAGTTAAAGCAAATGCAAAAAAAAATTCAAAAGTATCACCAATATTAACTGCAGCAGTGTTGTAACTGCATACATGAAAACAAGTGCTGTATTTAATTTTTGATTAGCGTTATTTTAATAGTTTAATGAAGTACTATAATCAATTTAATTAACACGAATTACTTGTGTTTATGCAATCAATTAGTTATAAAAAACTTTAGGCATCATTTTTAACTTGTACATGCTGTGCAGGTTTCTATTACCCTCTTTATTAACTCTTACCCTGGTTAAAAGCATCTGGTTTATTGGTTCTTTATATAACCAAATTCAGATTTGTATTAAAGCATCATATAAAAGAATTATTACAACGTTCAATGCTTAAGTCCTCAGTTAAGTTTGCATCCTAAATTTTATATTAACTTTTAAAAAAAAATCATGAAAAAAACCAATTTAGCATTGGGCATTTTGTCCCTTGGTTTATTGCTTACTGCATGCCAAAAACAGACAAAGGAAATTAATCCAGTTGTTTCAGAGGTAATTACTGCTTCAACCGAAGCAATAATAAAACCTACATTATCTACCGATGGTAAGATAGCTACTTTTAGCCAAAGTGGCAATATCGGAAGAAAGAGCCTAGTAGACAATAAGTGGACCAAGATTATCATCAAAAAAAATGTAACATTAACAGGTAGTTTTTATATGCCTACCCGGACTACTCCAATAGAAATTGCGGGTGAAAGTAGAACGACTTCCATTATACAAGGCGATGGATCAAGACCCACTGATGATTTTGATGCAAATGGAGACTCTCTTAAAGGCAAATCATACTCAGCAATCAGAGCAGATCTTTCGCCTAATGTGTATGTTCATGATCTCAAAATTACAAAACCGATGAAATTTCACATACACGGAGGTTTTGGAAATGTTACAGTAGAAAGATGTGATCTTATTGCAGGTGGAAACACAGAAACCAGCGATGGTGTGCATGGTGGGTTAACTAAAACGATTATAAAAGATTGTTATATAGATGTTTATGATGATGCACTTTACACAATTGAGTGTAAGTTGGTAGAAAATACAATTATTAAACATAATAAAAACGGTAGTCCGTTTATGACTAGCTGGGGAAAAAATGTACCAACAAATCATGTTTGTGTTGTTAGAAATTGTAAAGTATACGCCAATTATACAGGTACTAATTACAGCCATGGTGTTTTTGGTTGGGCCAAAAAAACTAACGATGTTGCTCAAACAATCGGCATAAAAATTGAAGGTACTTTCGATTATATAGTTCCTACTGGTAAAGGTCGTGCTCCTATGTACTCAATTGCAAAGCTTGCAAATAGTCAACCTACACCAGTTAAAAATGCAACAATAAGTATCGATGGTGTTTGTCCTTCTAAGACAAGTATAGATATACGTCCATCAGCTACAAACTCTAAAGTTGAATTTAAGAATTGTCCTAATTAATACAATCAACGTTCTAGCATATATGGTCTCAAAGAAGATATTGCACAAATCAAAGAAGATCATAAATCACCAATACGTCTACAAAAACGTATTCTTGTGGCACAGCACCTAATGCCAATAATGCGTTAGATTAAATGTTGGGGCATTAAGTATTATAACACCATAGGCTGCTTTTATAAGGCAGCCTATAGTGTTATTTTTGAGTAATGTTGGAGTTGTTAGGGCAAATGGATTTAATTATACTATGCTATCCAACCTGCTTTACGAAGATGTATAAAAATATTATTTTGTTTTTTATCTATGCGCTTATATTTCTTTATTACTTTTAATCAAATACAGCAATAAAGAAATTTAATATTTTATGGTTTTGAAAAATTTGGATAAGAGTTCTGTCATTGCTTCGTTATATATTGATGCTTTCGGTTAATTAGGTTTTGTAGTAAGTTTGTCTATTTCTTCAGATAAGATATCAAAAATATTAGTTTTTCTGCCTGTTACTACACTTTTTATAATACCATTTTCATCAACTACCATTGTGGTAGGATAAGCTGAAACACCTGTTTGGGCAATATAATCTTTAGCGCTTGGAATATGGGTAAATTTAAACGGATGCAACTTTAAAAACTTTTTTAGCTCCGCATTATTGTTATAGGTAATTGCAATAAAGTTTACAGCATCATATTTAGTTATTAATTTATTGAGTTCTGGCATTTCTTCAATACAGGGCATACATGCCGTAAACCAAAAATTAACTACTGTAATTTTTCCACGCAGTTTGGTTGCGGTAATTTTTTTTCCTGATAATGTTTTTAAACTAAACTGGGGGAGGCTCGTATTTATTAAAGCAGAATTTTTCTCCAAAATTGAATTGCTCCGCACACTATCAACTCTTTTGTCGGCATCGGTTTTTCTAAAAAGGGTAACTATTTTTTTACCATTTTCAGTTGGGCCATGCATCATAGAAAAAGTGCCTTTTTTTAAAAATGATAGCAGGCTGTCTTGCGTAAAAACATACCCACTCTTGTCTTTAAATATCGTATTAGGGTCATTAAAATTGATGCCTTGCGCAAATGCAAATCAGGAAATAAACAGCAGGAGCATTAAAGCGAAACATGTTCTGGATAATTTTGTTAATCTCATAATTTTAATTAGTTTAAACAATTGTGTAATCTTAGATTTTTAAAATACGAAAGACTTCGCTTACATTGGGCGAAGCAGGCTTCTTCTATTTTTTTGATTTTGTATTTCTTTGAATGTTTAGATAAATATGTGATGATTGCAAAAGCAGATTTGTTAAACAAAAGTTCCGGTTATATACAATAACCGGAACTTACTTATTAAAATTAACTCTGTTAATCTATTTTATAATTATAGCCGGTTTAATAACTGCTAACTTACAACCATAACTGTAGCTGTTGAAAGCACCTTTTATTTATCAGTTAGTATTTACTATTTACAACAGCAATATCATTCGTTGATAAAGCAGTACGTTGAACAGAAAATGTACTGCCGTTTTTCTTAACAATTGTTGGCAGTCCATTGCTTGAAAAAGCATAAGAGCTGTACATCATAATTGAGCCAAAATCTAAAACTCCGTTGGCGGTACAGCTGGAGCATTTATTAAAATTTCCAGAATAACCCGATCTGATATTTTGATAATTGATAGTTACGTAACTATCTCTGTCTGTTCTGGATTGTTCATGATATAAGCCTGCCGCATGGCCAATTTCATGTATGGTATTGCCAGTACTACAATCAGTTGCAATACTTAAATCCTGAGGACCGCCAATCATTCCTATATAAGAGTAACATCCGCTTCCTTGAATTACATTAATATAATTAGCCTGATTGGTTCTTTGTACAAAAGTAAATCCCAGCTTCTGGTTCCAGTGTGCAGCTGCAGCAAGAAATTTATCTTTTGTAGCTTGTGAAATTCCAGTGGCAAAGCGGTAAGCAATTCTGCGGTTTGGCCAGTTGTAAGAACTGATAGTACTGATAGTCCCTTCAGTTTGTGGCTTATTTAACTGCCATGGCGCAATTAAAATATCACCCTCCCACAAATTTAACCCATCAATTTTTTTGTAACTAATCTCTCTGCCTTCCAATTGGCCGGTGGCATCGTCACCTATTTCGCCAGAAGCAGACCTGTATTGTTCTGTTACGCAGTCACTGCATTCAGGTTTAAAAATGTCAGTTACCGCTTCATTTTTTTGGCAACTGGATATTGCCAGCATAATTACCAGCGATGTAAGAGTTACTTGTAGCTTTTTCATTTTTTTAAATTGTTTGTTAAGAAATATTTACAATATGAATTTATAACAATGCCTAAGCAGTTACCCTTGTTCATAGTGCATATTTTAACATAAAAATGTTTAAATAGTACATATTTTGTTACCTAATACCACATCAGGTTAAGAGGTCAAATAATGCGGATTAAATTGCTATAAATTAATGAAACACCCGATGTATTTATTTTAAGTAGTTGCTTTAAATAAAAAATACGTTACCGGTAGAAGGGGTATTACGGGAATTAGATTATAAAATTCTTGTAAATGCATCTCAATCGATTATTAATTAACGATTAGATTTCTCTAAAATAAAATTTCTCAATTTTTAGTTTGCCTTTCCCCTTCCAATAGATACCTGGCTTAAGTGATGAAAACCTTCCCAGGTTATTGTGCTGATAAGTTTGAAGGTTCATTGAGTTTGGGTAATTAATCCATTTCACACCATCCACACTGTAACTCATTGTCAAATCATAATCTTTCACTCTTATTTTTAAAAAACGGATATCAGCCGCAGTAAAAGCGGGGCTGCCGTATTTCAAACTGCTACCCACTCTCGATATTTTATTTCCTTTTATGCTGATGCCTGCATAACCATTATCCCTGTAATAGGCAACAAGTCCGGTTTCTATTGTGTTGTCTGCAGTAAACTCAATTTCGGCTTCATAGTTGGCAGTGTTTGCAGTAGAATGGATTGCTTTTATACTATCGTTGTTAGATTGCAGTATAAGTGTCCCGTTTTCTATTTGCATATTGGTTAAATCATACATTTCGCTAAACTGCCATTGCTCATGCAGTTTGCTGCTGTTAAAATTATCCGATGCTGTTTTTAAATTATGAACAAAAATACTGCTGCTTTCAATTTTTGGATTTCGTTTCAATTTGTACCATCCGTCTTTTGTGTATTCTATTTCTTCCATCAGTACCTGCCGGCCATGCGGTAAATTATTTTTTTCATAGGCATGATAGATAACGGCCCATCCATTATCCGGTTTTTGAACAATAGTGCCATGCCCTTTGCTCCACCATTTTTCTGTAGATGAATAAGTATGTACTATCGGATTATAAGGTGAATTTTCCCATGGACCTACTGGTGATTTACTTCTTGCCTGCACTACCATATGACTGGTACTCGGCCCGGCCGTACCGCCCTGTGCAGTGGTTAAATAATACCAGCCATTGTAAAAATGTAGCTTCGGACTTTCAGCACACATACATTCCACTGTCCAGTCTTTAGGGTATTGCCAACCATCATATACTTTTTTGGGTTCTTCTTTTAAGGATAAACCATCAGCATTTAACTCTGCCATCTTACCATCATTAAAATATAAATACCGCTTACCATCTTGCCCCGCAATATGTCCGGGGTCAATGCCCTTTACTTTTAAATCAATGGGTTCACTCCAGGGGCCGGCAGGATTTTTTGCAGTTACCACCCAATTAGTACCGGGGTAAGCAGGGAAGTAGATATAATAGGTATCGCCATGCTTTACAAAATCTGGCGCCCAAACTTCACCCACATATTTATTTAAAGCATACCCAATTGGCTTCCAGTTTTTCAAATCCGTACTCTGCCAAACCCTGAGCCCCGGAAAATAATTAAGGCTGGTGTTTGTCATATAGTACTTATCACCATCTTTTAAAATAGATGGGTCAGCATAATCACCCGATAATAAAACAGTAGTTGATTGTGGAGCGGCTTTAGCTGTTTTTGATTGGCTAAAGGCTGAAATATGGCAAATAGCTAATAAGCTTAATAGGGAGAAAAGCTTCATTGTATAAATTTTTATAAATCTACAGGGATTCTGTAAGGCATACAAGCCTGTTGCAGCATTATGTACAATCAAGCAAAACAAATGAATAAAAAGTGGGGTTTTAGCACCAATATAGCAGGTAAATTGTAGCCTTAACGTTTTGCATGTCCAAACTTATTTTATCTGCAAGCATTCTTGTTTTTTTGGTGAGTTGCCTGTCTTCTAATAGGGTAAGTAAACAGGAAAACAACAAGTTGGAACTATTTAATGGCAAAGATTTTACCGGCTGGGTAAAACATATCGGCATGCCTCATAAGTCGCTGCAACTATCATTACCTAAAGACAGCATGGGCATTTACAAAAAGGCAATTGGCAATGATGATTTTTTACAGGTCTTTTCCGTAGTAAGGGAAGATGGTGAGCCTGCTATTTATGTGAACGGTAAGGTGTTTGGCACCATTACCAGTGAGGCTGCGTATGAAAATTACCATATTACGCTTCAATATAAATGGGGCGAAAAAAAGCATGCCCCCCGTTTGCAATTGCCCAGAGATGCAGGGCTGCTATACCATGCAGGTGATAAACCCATGCAAAATGGTGTTTGGCCTTTGGCACAGGAATGCCAGATACAACAAGGCGACTGTGGCGATTACTGGAAAATTGATAAAGCGATGGCCCATATCCCTGCTGTATTTAAAGATTCAAACTGGATTTACTCAGCCAATGCAGATTATGTTTGGTTTGGTGAGGAAGTGAAACGTCCCCACTGTATGAAGAATCCGGATAATGAAAAACCGCAAGGTGAGTGGAATACCGTTGAAGTGTACACATCCGGCGATAGTAGTGTGCATGTAATTAATGGTAAAGTGGTAATACACTTAAAAAATTTATCGTTTTCAGACAATGGTACTAAGAAACCAATGACAAAAGGAAAGATTGTTTTGCAAAGCGAAGGGGCAGAATTGTATTACAGAAGAATTATACTGGAGCCGATAAAACAATTACCGGAATCATTGCAAAGACTTTATAAGTAATCATGCCTTCCTCTTAAAAAATGAATTTAGCAATTATGATATTGCAAATACATATTGAATCAATGGAATATGCTAAAATTATTGATTAGTCTCATTCTACAATTTATAATAGCAGATTGTTAGTAAATGAAATCATTTTATCTTTTTATAACAAGTTTCGTAATGGCGTTTCAGTTGATGGCTCAATCAACTGAAAAAAGCAACAGCTATTATCTCAACCCCATCATACCCGGTAATTATGGCGACCCTTCCATTGTTCGTGTAAAAAATGATTTTTACATGGCACACAGCCGTAACGATGGATTCATCATTTGGCATTCAACAAATCTTGTAAACTGGAAACCAGTAAATAGAGTTTTTCTCGAGGGTTACAGTCGGGTATGGGCGGTGGATTTGCAATATTTCAACGGAAAGTTTCATTTGTATTTACCCATTCAAAATTATCCCGGAAGAATAGAAGGTGTAAAAGGCTTTGGCAATTTTGTGGTAACAGCAACCGATGCTGCAGGTAAATGGAGTGAGCCTGTAAAAATTGAAATTCCTGTTCCCAAAAATATTGGTCATTGGGGTGCAATAGACCCCGGCTTTATTCACAGTAAGGACGGAAAAAATTATTTATACCTCAGTGCAGGTTGGGTAATTGAGTTAGATGCAACAGCAACAAAAGCAATTGGTGATGCAAAAAAAGTGTATGATGGCTGGCAGTCTCCGCAAGATTGGAATGTACAATGTAAATGTTTAGAAAGCCCGAAGTTGTTTTATAAAGACGGTTACTATTACATGGTTTCTGCACAAGGCGGCACCAATGGTCCCTCTACTGCACACATGAATGTGGTGGCAAGAAGCAGAACGGCTATCGGCCCATGGGAAAATTCACCTTACAATCCTATTACACATACTTACAGTGAAGAAGAAACCTGGTGGCACCAGGGGCATGGAACCATGTTTGATGCACCTGACAGTAGTTGGTGGATAGTGTATCATGGACGATTGAAAAACTATACTGGCCTTGGCCGTTCAACATTGCTGATGCCAATAGAATGGACAAAAGACGGATGGCCGGTTGTAAAAAACGGTATTCCTTCATCTGCATTTATACCCAAACCAAACTTTGGTGAAAATACAGGCAATGGTATGGAGATAAAAGATGATTTTACTGCTACCAGTTTGCATCCTTTTTGGAATTATGACTATTCAAAAAGAAACCTCATTAAAAGCGGCAATGGAAGTTTGCAATTAACTGCAAGCGGAACAAGCCATAAAGATGGAACACAAATTACCATTGGTGCCATTCACAAAAGCTTTGAAGTAACGATTGAAATACAAATGCCTTCAACCGGCGCAAAAGCCGGTATTGCTTTAGAGAATGATGGCGTAGTGTATGATGGTGCAATGGCAACATTTACGGAAGGGCCGGATTGGCGTATGAATGAGGCCGAAAGATATCCTGCAACCAAAGGCCATGTGTTTTTTAAAATAAAAAATTTCAGGAAAGACATCTCCCTGTTGTACAGTGATGATGGATTCAATTGGATTTCGTTCGGCAAAGGGTTAAGAGTAGAAGACAGTTATAAAATAAAACTATTTGGAGCAGGAAACGGAACTGTTGAATTTAAAAACTTTCATTATACAGCGATAGAATAATCAGCGTTAAATGAAGAAATTGAAAATATATTATGTGTTGCTGTTGATGTTGCCAACGGCATGTATATCGCAGCAAAAATCGTTTAGTTATACCAACCCAATTTCAAATGGTATAGATACTAATGGTATCAGGGATTGTCAGGTATTTAAAGATGGTGATTGGTGGTACATGACAGGTACTTCGTATCCCCATTGGGAAAGAGAAGAAACAAATGGAAATCTGAATAAAGGTATTGTATTGTATCGTTCAAAAAATATTACAGAGTGGGAGTTTATA
>JAGVCC010000388.1 GCA_020059395.1 Chitinophagales bacterium
AACCGCATTTTTGAAAAATTTTACCGGGCACATACCGGTAATATACATAATGTAAAAGGTTTTGGCCTTGGCTTAAGTTATGTAAAAACAATGGTAGATGCTCACCATGGCACTATTAAGGCAGATAGTGTGCTGGGCAAGGGGAGTGTGTTTACGGTTACGGTGCCGCTTACTGCAGTGTAACTTTTTCTCTTCGTCATCTGCACCACCCGTTTCAAACCCACTTCGCAAATCACTTACTGCACAAACTTTTTCATCAATCAAATCCTGTTGCAGCGCATAGTTGCGTATGCTGTCTTTGGTAATATCAGTTTTTATGCCAGCGTTTTTTTTATACCACGATACCCATATTATCAGGCTGTCATTCTTTTTTGCAAAAAGATGAAATTGTTTTCATGCCTTTTAAAAAAGCAATATTGTCTGCGGCAAATAAATGAATAAAATCAGGAGTTTATTTTAGGGTTACCAACTGAAGCGTAACATCCACAAGCAATAAATCATGGTAATTATCCTGAGTATTCAGCAATAAAATTTTCATGGCGTCTGTAATACCCAGTTCTTTAATTAGCGGTGTACCAAAGTAGCCAGCCATATGTATGTGAAATTGGGTTATCCCCACTATTTCACCACTATCCACATGCAATTAACACTGCAATGATGGTAAAACAACCTCAAACCCACAACTGTACTCACTCTTAAGCATGTGGAAAAAAATGAATGGCCCAAAAAAGGGTTGAAAGTGGTAAAAAGTGTTATTTTGTGTTAGTTTCTGTATATTTAGAGCTAATTATTTGAAAATGACAGGTTTTATAGGTGAATACGAAGCAACGCTTGATGCAAAAGGGCGCTTTCTGTTACCAGCTGGTTTAAAAAAACAGCTGCCGCAGGATGTTGCGCCGCAATTTGTGTTAAACCGCGGCTTCGAAAAATGCCTTACACTATATCCACAGCAAAGCTGGGAGCCTATATTTTCTGAAATAAGCAAACTGAATGATTTTGATCCGAAGGTACGTGAATTCCGCCGCTACTTTTTAAACGGCGCCATACAGGTGGAGCTGGATAATGCAGGAAGAATGCTGCTGCCAAAAAACCTGTGCGAACATGCAGGTATAAGTGCCGATACAAAAGATATAGTGCTGGTTTCGGCTATTAACAAAATTGAGATCTGGGAAAAAAGTAAGTATACACAGTTCTTTGAAACTTTTACACCGCAGGCATTTAGTGACCTTGCAAATGAGGTGATGAATAAAGCAGCAAATGGTTAATTAGTTAAACAGTTAATTGGTAAAGAGTATGACACAGGATGAAAAAGGTAAACCAATTAACCAGTTAACCACCGAACCGCTAAACTATCATATACCCGTTTTGCTGAATGAGGTTATTGAAGGCTTGCAAATTACACCGGGTGGTATTTATGTGGATTGCACTTTTGGCGGCGGCGGACACAGCCTTGCCATACTGCAGCATTTAAATGCCAATGGTAAACTGTTTGTGTTTGACCAGGATACTGATGCAAAACAAAATGTGCCGGATGATGAAAGGGTGATTTTTGTGCCGCAAAATTTTCGTCACCTGCAGCGGTTTTTAAAATTGCATAAAGTAACTGCTGTGGATGGATTGCTGGCAGACTTAGGGGTAAGCAGCCATCAGTTTGATGAAGCAGAAAGAGGCTTTTCCATCCGTTTTGATGCAGCACTTGATATGCGTATGGACCAGCGTACCACAACTACAGCAGCCGATGTAATTAAAAATTTTACTGAACAGCAGCTGCATAAATTATTTGAGCAGTATGGCGAGGTGACCAATGCAAAAACATTGGCTAAAACAATTGTACAGCAAAGGGTCATTACATCCATCCGTACCATAAATGAGTTTAAGCTGGCAGTAAAAGAGGTTGTAAAAGGTAATCCTCAAAAGTACTTTGCCCAGGTATTTCAGGCGCTGCGGATACAGGTTAATGAAGAGCTGGTGGTGTTAAAAGAGTTATTGCAGCAAATTCCCCATGTATTAAAACCCGGTGGCCGTGCCGCAATTATTACATTCCATTCTTTAGAAGACAGGCTGGTAAAAAACTTTTTTAGAGATGGAAGTTTTGATGAAGTACAGGCAGATGATTTATTTGGTACAAAACCTGAAAACCCGTTACGGGCAATTACAAAAAAACCAATAACAGCAACGCAGGAAGAATTGAAAAAAAATTCAAGAAGCAGAAGTGCAAAGTTGAGAGTGGCAGAGAGGAAATGAGCAATGAGCAATGAAAAAGTAACTAACAAAGATAAATGCCGGATATTAAAACAGACGAACAACCAATAAACCAGAAGATAGACTGGAAACGTTTGCTTAGCTACAAATGGGTGGTGAAGAATATTCCATTCTTTTTGTTTTTAAGCCTGCTGGCGGTTTTATACATATACAACGGGCATTACAGCGACAGGCTGATAAAAAAAATAAACACAACAGAAAAGCACATTAAAGAACTGGAGTACGAGTATAAAACAATTAAGAGCGAAGTGATTTTTAGAAGCAAGGCAAGTGAGCTGGCAAAAGCAGTGGAGCCAATAGGTTTAAGAGAGTTGACAAAACCACCGGTGGTAATAACCCCCTCCGCCCCCTAAAGGGGGAAAAAGCCCATCCTATCCTTCCCAGAGGGAAGGGAACTGGCGAAGACAGAAGCGAAGATTGAATTTACTGTTAGCCCCGAAGGGGCGTAATATTAATAGCCACGGGTGTAGCCCGTGGGGGAAAATATAGAAGTTTTGTTAAGCCCTGAAAGGGCGTAATAAAAAAAACAAAACATAATAAAAGATGAATGATTGATATTGTTGAAGAGTGCGACGCCTGTGAAGTTGAATAATGAACAATTGCTTGTAACAAAAAATTAAAACACCCGCTAGCGGGCTATGGATATACGCAAAGACATATTGTGGAGAGTGTACCTGAGTTTTTTAGGTATGATAATACTGGGCGTAGTGGTGCTGGGCAGGGCATTTTACATACAAAGGGTAGAAGGGGGGCACTGGAAAGAGCTTGGTAAAAAAGATCATTTAAAATATATACCCGTTGATGCAGAAAGAGGCACTATTTACAGCGAAGATGGAAACATGCTGAGCACATCGGTACCGATTTTTGATGTGTTTATTGACTTTGGTGCAGAAGGCTTACATGAAAAAAACGGTGAAAGGTTTAAAAAGCATATTGACTCTTTAAGTATGAAGCTGGCAGATTTATTTAAAGATAAAACGGCAGCTGCTTACAAAAAAGAATTGCAAACAGGTTACAAAGAAGAATACGGGTATTATGCTTTTAAAAAGAAAATTTCTTTTACGGAGTACAAAGCTTTAAGAAATTTTCCATTGGTGCGCCTTGGGCGCAACAAAAGTGGGTTTATTATAAACTCAAGAGATAAGCGCATTAACCCTTATGTACTGCTTGCAAACAGAACAATTGGATTAAGCAGAGATGACAGTACAAAAAATGTAGGCCTTGAAAGAACTTATGACAGTTTATTAAAAGGCAGTAAAGGCCAGCGGCTGATGCGTTATGTAGCCGGTGCTTATTTGCCGGTGGAAGGAGCAGAAGTGGAACCTGAAAATGGGAAAGATATTATTACAACATTAGACACATACATGCAGGATGTAACCGAAGGGGCATTAATGAAAATGGTGGCGGGTAATAACTCCCTGCATGGTACTGCTATTGTAATGGAAACAGCAACGGGTAAAATAAAAGCCATTGCTAATTTGGGTAAACAGTCAGATGGTTCTTATGCAGAAGATTTGAATTATGGAATTGGGAAACGTACTGAGCCTGGATCGATTTTTAAGCTGGCCACCACATTAAGTTTATTGGAAGATGGTTATGTAACCACAAACAGTATTGTGGATTGCGAGGGCGGGGTAAAAAATTTTTACGGCCTGCGTATAAAAGACTCTCATCTGGGTTATGGTGCTTTAACTGTTAAAGATGCTTTTGCACGCAGCAGCAATGTGGCATTTGCAAAACTGGCCGATCAGTATTATCATAATCAGCCCAATA
>JAGVCC010000349.1 GCA_020059395.1 Chitinophagales bacterium
CGTTTATACTATGGGAAACTACTTGCAATAACTGCAACAGTAAAGTATTGTCACAGTATGATGTACGCTTGCAATTTTCTTTATTATAATTATTTGTAAAGCAGATGGTATAACAACAATTAAAAAGATAGGTAGCACAATTTTTATTAACTTTCAATTTATAACTAACTGAAAAATGCGCAAACTTGTAGTTTTATTTTTTGCAGCAGTAGTGGCTGTTGCTACCACTGCACAAGAACTCAATTATTACCTGCCTCAAATAAATTATTCAGCAGCAGTACCTGTGCCCAGGCAAATTATACACCACGAGGTGGGAGAATGGCATGTTACCTACGACAGGTTGGTGCAATATATGAAAACACTTGCGGCTGCAAGGCCCGACCGTATTAAGCTGGAAACAATGGGCTTAAGTTTCGAAACAAGGGAGCAGGTGTTATTAGTCATTACTTCTCCCAAAAATCACCAACGGCTTGAGGAAATACGCCAGCAACATTTACTGCTGCAGCAGGGAGGAAATGCCGCCATTGAAAATATGCCTGCAGTTGTTTGGATTGGTCATAGCATACATGGTAACGAAAGCAGCGGTGCTAATGCAGCGTTGCTGGGAGCTTATTATTTGGCAGCGGCAGAAGCACCGTCGGTGGATTCACTGTTGAATGAAGTAGTAATTTTATATGACCCCAGTTTTAACCCCGACGGGCTGCAACGCTTTAGCACATGGGCCAACCAGCACCGCAGTAAAAATTTAGTTACCGACCCTAACAGCCGTGAGTTTAATGAAGTTTGGCCCGGCGGCCGCTTTAATCATTACTGGTTTGACTTAAACCGTGACTGGCTGCCGCAAGTGCATGTTGAAAGCCGCAACCGTATACAGTGGTTTCATAAATGGAAGCCCAACGTTCTTACCGATCATCATGAGATGGGCAGCAATGCCAGCTTCTTTTTTCAACCGGGAGTGCCCAGCCGTGTAAACCCTTTAACTCCTGCCATTAACCAGCAGCTTACTGCAAAAATTGCCAGCTTTCATACGCAGTATTTAGACAAAATAGGTTCGTTGTATTTTACAAAAGAAGGCTATGACGATTTTTATTACGGCAAAGGCAGCACTTACCCCGATGCTCAGGGCTGCATTGGTATTTTGTTTGAACAGGCCAGCAGCCGTGGCCATGCGCAGCAAACGGCCAATGGGTTGTTAACTTTTCCATTTACTATCCGTAACCAGTTTACCACAGAGCTGTCTACTTTGGCTGCGGTACGCAAACTGCGTAAAGAACTGCTTACTTATCAGCATGACTTTTTTAAAGAAGCATTAACAACCGTTAATGCAGAAAGCTATGTGTATGGTGATGCAAAAGATAAAAAGAAAGCGCAACTGTTTACCCAAATGCTTTTACGTAACGATATTGATGTTTACGAAACCACACTGGATATTAAAAATGCAGATGGCAGTTTTGCAACCGGCAGCAGTTATATGGTGCCGCTGCAACAAAAACAAGCTGCACTTGTAAAAGCTGTTTTCGAAAAAACACTGGATTATAAAGACAGCCTGTTTTATGATATTACAGCATGGACGATGCCCTTGGGTTATGGCCTGCCTTTCACTAAAACAATTACACCCAAAGGGAATATTGTAAAAACTATTGAGTCGCCGCAGCCAGTTGCTTTAGACCTTACCAATGCGTATGCATTTATTATGGAGTGGGATAATTATTATGCCCCTGCTGCTTTATACAAATTGCTTGATGAAGGTGTGGTGCTTAAGGTTGCCAGTAATTATTTTGAGCTGCCTACCACCGCAGGTATAAAAAAGTTTATGCCCGGCAGTATTATTATGCCGTTGCAATTGCAAACTATCAGTATTGAAAAACTGCGTACGGCATTACAAAATGCCGTTGCCATTACTGGAAATAAAATACATACTGCCACAACTGGTTTTTCTGTAAGTGGCAGCGATTTAGGCAGTAATAAAATGGCTTCGCTTACCAAACCAGCCTGCGCTTTAATTGTGGGTAACGGTGTTAACCCCACCGATGCAGGAGAAGTGTGGCAGTTGTTTGACCAACAGATGAATATACCATTAACACATTTGGAACAAACAGTGTTTAACCGTGTTGATGTTTCAAAATACAACTGCATGATTATGGTTGGTGGCAGCTATGCGGATATTAATAAAGAAAAATTAAAAGCATGGGTGCAAAATGGTGGTGTTTTAATTTGCACGGAAGAAGCCGTTAGCTGGAGTGCACAAAATGGCATAAGTACCATAAAATTTAAAAAACAAACTGCAGTGGTTGACAGCAGCAAACGCCTTGCTTATAATACCCGTGATGAAATTGCGGGGGCGCAACAGTTAAGCGGTGCCATATTTGGTGCAGATGCCGACCTCTCACATCCGCTGGCGTATGGCTACAATAATAAGCTGGTTAGTTTTTTTAAAGCCAACAAAGTGTTTATGGAAAAAAGTAAAAATCCATTTGCCACACCGTTTTATTATGGTGCCGCACCCTTACAAAGTGGCTGGTTAAGTATGCAGAATAAAGAGATGGTGAAAAACAGTGCTGCCGTAATTGTAAATGCTGTGGGCAATGGCCGTGTTATAAATATTGATAACAACCCCTGCTTTAGAGGGTTTTGGCTTGGGGGTAATAAGCTTTTATTAAACGCAGTATTCTTTGGCAAACTGATTGATGCTGCAAGTGCAAGAGAAGAATAAGTTTTATTGTATAAAAAAAGCCAACTGCTCATAATATGAAGCAGCTGGCTGTAAATAAATTTAAAATAATTATTGCTTACTTATCCTGTATAAATTACCATCATCAGTAACAACATACAGCATGCCGTTTAACTGAGTAATATCACGTAAGCGTTCCTTTCTGTCCGCCAGTAAGCTTTCTTCTCCAATAACTTTATTGTTTTTAATTATAAGGCGGGCAATGTGTGTGCTGCTGAGGCCACAAATAAATAAATTGTTTTTCCATTCAGGTATCGCATCGCCTGTATAAAAAATCATACCACCGGGAGAGTGTACAGGATCCCAATAATATACTGGCTGTTCCATGCCTTCTTTTTGTTGTATACTGTCGCCAATTTTATTGCCATTGTATTCTATACCATAAGTAATAATTGGCCAGCCATAGTTTTTTCCTGCTTTAATCAGGTTTAGTTCATCGCCGCCACGGGGGCCAAATTCTGCTTCCCACAAATCGCCGGTTTCAGGGTTTATATCAAGGCTTTGCGGATTGCGGTGTCCATAAGAATAAATTTCGGGCATTGCATCTTTTTGTCCAATAAACGGATTGCCGGGTGCTGCCTTTCCATCTTTAGTGATACGGAATATTTTACCCAAGCCACTGTTAAGCCATTGCGATTGTTTACGGCCTTCTAAGTTTGAGCGTTCACCGGCACTTACAAAAAGATACCCTTCCTTATCAAATAAAAGACGGCTGCCAAAGTGATAAGCACTTTTTAATGCAGGCGCTGCCTGAAAAATTACAGTGGGATTGGTTATCACCGTATCATTATCATTCAGCACACCTTTGGCAACAGCAGTTAGGTTAGTACTGTCTTTTTGTGGTTGAGAAAATGTCCAGTAAATAATATGGTTGTTTGCAAAATCCGGGTCAAGCGCTACATCCAGCAGGCCGCCCTGTTTGGCATCATCTACCTTAGGAAACCCGGTTATTTTTCTTTCCACCGTGCCATCTTCTTTTATTAATTGCATAAAACCCGATTTGTCGGTTACTAATAACCGGTTGCCGGGGAACGCAATAATGCCCCAGGGCTTTCCCAGTTTTCCTGCAAGCGAATCTGTTTTGTATGGTGTAGTGGTGGTTACAGCAGTAATTCTGGTCTGCCCTTCAAACGCAGGCTTATAGTCAGTATTGGCAACTAATTTTTGTTTGGGAGTTTCCACAGCACCTTTAGTACTGTTGCCAGCATTATTGCAGCTGTACAAGCCTGCAATAGCAAGCAGGGAATAAAAAGTTTTTATACGCATGGGATAAAATTTTTGTGTAAAAAATAAAAGCTGTGGCAAAAGTGGCAAAATATTATTGCAGCGGAAAATAATTATGCAATAAATATTTTATTAAAAATGCCGTGCCTGATAAACAGGTACGGCATTTTGATTTTTCCTGAGGCTTAATTATTTTATTACGGTTGCCTTATCAATTAAA
>JAGVCC010000369.1 GCA_020059395.1 Chitinophagales bacterium
AGTAAATTTTTTACCTGTTTAAAATGAAGCGGTGTTTTATCTAAAGGCAGATAATTATAACTCATAGCGCTGGCAATTTTTGGCTATTAAATGTTTAGTTTAGTTGCGTCAAATGTAAGGTAAAACCTTTTACTGTAATATTTTAAAAAGCGATAAGTAACGCAGTTTTTACTGACATTTCTTTTTACTTTTGAGACACTATCCCTTAAAATTACATTCAATGAAAAAGATTGTTTTTGCGTTTTGTTTTGCAGTTGGCTGCCTGTTTGCCGCCGCACAAAAAGTACAGGTTGTGGTAAAAGATAAAAAAGCTTCTTTCAGAGGTTTGAGTGTGGTAAATGATAAAGTGGTGTGGGTAAGCGGCAGCAGCGGTACCGTTGGCCGCAGTGTAGATGGCGGTGAAACATGGAAATGGTTTACAGTAAAGGGCTTTGAAAAAACAGACTTTCGTGACATTGAAGCCTTTGATGATATGACTGCTGTTATTATGGGTATTGCCGAGCCTGCCTATATTTTAAAAACAGTGGATGGTGGTGAAAACTGGAAAGTGGTTTTTCAAAACAATAACAAGGGCATGTTTTTAGATGCTATGGAATTTTGGAATGAGATGAGCGGTATTGTTATTGGCGACCCGGTTAAAGTATCGCCATCATCAGACAAAGCCGCCATTTTTATAGCCCGTACATTTGATGGTGGCAGTACCTGGCAAAATATTCCGCCACAAAATTACCCGGTTGCAGACAGTGGCGAAGCCTGCTTTGCCAGCAGCGGTACCAATATTGTTGCCCTAAGTTTGCAGGAGCCTGTGTTTGTAACCGGCGGCCTGCGCAGCCGTATGTTTATAAGAGATAAAAAAATTGATATGCCCATTATACAGGGTACTGAAACCACCGGTGCTAATTCTGTTGCTGTAAAAGGCAGTAAAAAAAAGAAAACTATTATTGTGGTTGGCGGCGATTTTAATACAAAAGACTCCACCACAAAAAACTGTGTAATTACAAAAGATTTGGGCAAAACTTTTACAGCACCGGCCATACCACCACATGGCTACCGCAGCTGTGTTATTTATTTAGATAAAGATAACTGGCTTAGCTGTGGCCTTAATGGTATTGATTACAGTGATGATGATGGTAATTACTGGAAGTGGATAAGCAAAGAAAGCTTTCATGTTTGTAAAAAAGCAAAGAAAGGGAAAGCCATTTTTTTTGCAGGCGGCGGCAGGGTAGGGAAGCTGATAATGGAATAAGGCTGTAATTATTTTATGTGGATGTTACACTTACATCAATACTCCAGTGGCCGTTTAATTTCAACACTTTTTCAATTACATCACGGCCGCAGCCGTGGCCGCCTTTGTATGGAGAAATATATTTGCAAATGCTTTTTATTTCAGGCACTGCATCATCCGGGCAGCAAGGAAGCCCCGTAATTTTCATGGCATCATAGTCGGGTATATCATCTCCCATGTACAGCATTTCGGCTAAGAGCAGGTTATTATCTGCCGCATATTTTTCCAGCACTTCTTTTTTATTGTGGATGCTCAGGTAAACATCTTTAATACCCAGTTTTACCAACCGCTGTTTAACAGCTTCGGATGTGCCGCCGGAAATTATAACCACATGATAACCTTTTTTTACGGCAAGCTGCATTGCATAGCCATCTTTGCTGTTCATGGTACGCAGCAGTTCGCCATCGGGCATTACAATCATACCATCGGTGGCAAGCACGCCATCCACATCAAATACAAATGTTTTTATGGTTTTAAAAAGTGAAAGCATAAGCCCCTGTCTCCGCCTGCTGGCGGAGAATTAAAATTTAAAGTGAATAATTTATTAGTAACACCGTAAGTTAAGAAGTTCTTTAAAATCTAAAAGAACTTTGTAAGCCCCTTCAGGGGTTTGGGGTTCTTACTTCTGGTTATCCCTCCACTCATACACCCAGGTACTTTGTATCATTTCCAGGTGGCCTTCGTTACTTTCTTCTGGTTTGCCCACAAAGTTGGGTATTTCCAGTATCCATTTATGTAAATCGGTAAAACGTATGCGGTATATTTTGCCCTCATTAAAATCATCGCCAAAACGTTCGTACAGTTTCATGGCAATATCTTCATAATCGTTCCAGTGTATGGGCAGTTCAAAACTCATTGGTTATGTTGGTTTATTTATTAGCTAATGTGGTAATAATGTTGATATGGTTAACAAGGTTGATAAAGTTGATATGGTGCAATCCTTGTAAACCTTGTCAACTTCTTCAACACTATCAACTCAAAAAACTATTCCCCTAAAAACTGTGTTTGGTCTGGCAGTGTAACCACAATTTCGCCGCTGCCTTCCTGTAATACGCACTGGCAGCCCAGGCGGGAGTTAAGGCGTGGGCTAACGGCCCGGTCAATAAAATCTTCCTCTTTATCACTCAGTTCTTCCACAAAATCTTCTCCTTTTTCCAAATATAAATGGCAGGTGCTGCAGGCGCAAACGCCACCACAGTTATGGTGCAGCTCTATATTGTTTTTTAGTGCCACTTCCAGCAAACTCTGGTCATCTTCAATATTATTTAAAGTAATGGGTGCCAGGCCTTTCTGTTCAAACTTAAATGTTATACTATACATGCTGCAAATTTCGGAGTGCAAACCTACTTTAAATTACTAATAAAGGAAAATTCTTGTGTAAAGTTTGTAATACGATTTTTTATTTCTGTTGCTTACTAAAAAAGGATTTACTATGTTTACAACAGTTCAAAAAATAAATTTATGAAATATCAAAGCCTTGTTGTTGCTGCATTTTCATTGTCTGTCTTGCTGTTTTCATGCAGGAATGGAGATACAAAACCTGCAACAAAAACTACAGAAACAGATACAGCAAAAAAAGAAACAGTTGCAGAAGAAGTGCCTAAAACTGAGCCGGCAGAAAAGCCAGCCATTATAAATATTGTAGATACCATTTCTCCTAAACGTATTGTAGTTTGTTTTAAAGACAGTGCCGCTACTATGGAACGTGTTGGTACCAAGCTTGGCGTAAATTATGGTAAAATAGGAGAGATACTGAAGAAGAATAATCTAAAGGCTGATGGAGCACCCATGGCATGGTACAAGAGCGACAAAGCTCCTTATTTTTTTGAAGCCGGGATACCGGTTACAAAAAAGCCTGCTAAACTAAGCGGTGGTGCTTATATAAAGGAAATTGCTGCAGACAGTGCTGTGGTGGCGCATTTTTATGGTCCCTATACTTTATTATCACAAGGGTATACTGCATTAAATGAATGGCTGAAAGATGCAAAGAAAAAAAGTACGGCAGCTCCTTACGAAGTTTATGTTGGAGAACCATTTGACTCTACAGGCAATCCTATTGATCCTTATAAAGTGCGTACAGATATTATTTTTCCCAGAAAGTAGTCTTTAACTTAATATATTTCACAGCTGATTTTATGAAACCGGATTTATGGCTACCGTCAACTTTTACCTTCAGGCGTTCAAAAACCAGTTAATTAGCTAAAACTAGCGTAATGAACTATCTTCACACGTAATTAAAATTTATAAGAATTTGAAGTTTACTGATTTTGGCTTTAATGAACGCCTTGTTGAAGGTATTGAAGCATCCAACTATGAAAATGCCACTCCCGTACAGGAACAGGTAATTCCGCTTATTTTACAGGGTAAAGATATAATTGCCAGTGCCCAAACAGGCACCGGTAAAACGGCTGCTTTTTTACTGCCACTCATCAATAACATTATAACACAACCGCAGCAAGCTGGCAGCAACACAGCACTTGTTATTGTACCCACACGGGAGCTTGCCATACAAATTGCCCAACACATGGAAGGCCTTTCTTACTTTACCTCTGTAAGCAGCATAGCAGTATTTGGTGGTGGCGATGGCGGTGCATTTGTGCAGGAAAAAAAGGCTTTAAGCCAGGGTGCTGACGTGGTTATTTGCACACCGGGCAAAATGATGGCCCATATTAAAATGGGCTATGTTAAGTTTAATGGGTTAAAATATTTAGTACTTGATGAAGCTGACCGTATGCTGGATATGGGGTTTTATGATGACATTATGTTTATCATAAAGCACTTGCCGGCCCAGCGTCAAAACCTATTGTTTAGTGCCACCATGCCACCTAAAATAAGAGAAATGGCAAGGCAGATTTTACATGAACCAGCCGAAATAAACATTGCCATTAGTAAGCCCAACGAAAAAATTACACAGGAAGCCTTTGTGGTATTTGAACAACAAAAAATTCCGTTAATAAAACATGTGCTGCAGCAAAAGCAATACACATCGGTATTAATTTTTTGCAGCAGTAAACAAAGTGTAAAGCAATTAACACGTGACCTAAAACGCAACCGCATAAAAGCCGACGAAATACACAGCGATTTGGAGCAGGAGCAACGGGAAGAAGTGCTGATGAAATTTAAAAACCGCAGCCTGCCTGTTTTGGTGGCCACAGATATTTTAAGCAGGGGTATAGATATTGATAATATAGAGCTGGTAATAAATTACGATGTGCCGCATGATGGCGAAGATTATGTGCACCGCATTGGCCGTACTGCAAGAGCAGCAGCTGAAGGCACTGCGTATACATTTATCAGCCCTAAGGAGCA